>NZ_CACVSS010000013.1:0-37722 GCF_902756765.1 uncultured Succinivibrio sp.
ATTTGATTTCAACATTGTTTAAAGTCTGTGAAGAAACGGCACCGGTAAAAACAAGGCATAACGCTGCCGCCAGATTTAATAGGATTTTTCTTATTCCTGTCATAAACATCTCTTACTGATTCCCATAAGGAAGTAAAAATAAAAAGATGGGTGCGGTAATGTTTTGTGTACTCATTATGTTCTGAAAGGAATTGTTATTAGAATAAATTCCGCACCCACGTAAAGTTTGTGCGGGTATTATGAGGGCAAAAAAAATGGCCTTACACGTAAGGGGGTCATTTTTTGTCAGAATCCCGGATAACCGTTTGATTTATATGTATTAAAAAAAAATTTTGAGTACATGTCAATGAGCTCGACATGCACATAAAAGAGAAGAATTAATAGAAAGAATTACTTCATGATTTCTTTTTCGAAATGACAGAAATCCTTTAGAGTCTTCCACTCTCCGCCCCAGGTAAAGCCATGAGAGATGAAGAGTTTGTAGGCAAGATCTTCCTTATCAATCTTGAACAGAAAGTCCTCGTCACGTTCACAGTATTCACCTGAATTCTTCGGCTGCACAAACAGCGAACCATCCTTTTTCAGCTTGCAGTAAGGATTGGTACGAGGATTTAAATCAACCGCAAGACCGCGTGCATGATATGAAAGGAAGTCAGATCCGGTAATAAAACGGAACACAAAACAGGAGGTGTTATTGGCTCCCATCTGAATTTCATCATCCGCATCAAAATCATCAGCAAGAAGGATATGCTCAATGGCGTATTTGTTCTTGTAAAGAATAAAGAAAATCTCTCTGAGATCTTCTGCGATCGCTCTATTGCAGACCATCTCACCAAGTCTTACCTTGTTCTCATGATCCACATGCAGCAATCTTAGATAACGCAGATCTTCCCTTTTTATAAAAGGATTATCCTGATAGGTGTTACCCTGCATTCTCTTCCATACATCATCGGGAATTTCACTGAGAGTAAAAAAGCTGTTCTCCCCATAGGTATCAAGCATCTTCTCCTCAATAACCTCACCACCTTTAATGCTGCTGAGATCAAGAGTCTTAGCCTCACCGGCGAATGCAGAACAGCACAAGGCAAAGGCCCCAAATACAGCAAAAAAGATTTTTCTCAGGGAAAAACAAGACATAAATACTCCTCCACTACTATATAAGAGTATACATAGAAAAAACAAAGCGCTTTTTTTTAATAATTCTCTTTATTCCTTGCCTAGAAAAGTCAGACAGACTCTTGTGTATAATACTGTTTCCAAACTGTCACGCAAAGCTTATTCAGCCATTGGATGCGATATAAATGCCTTTTTACTGATAATTTTTTTTAATCTTTTTCTAAGAAAATGTTACATAGGTCAAAAATGGTATACAATAGCGCATATTTTTTTTCTAAAGACTCAAAGTCAGAGTTATTTATCTCGGGGTTTACCACATGGATGTTCAGAAGATCCGTAACATTGCTATTATTGCTCATGTTGATCACGGAAAAACAACACTAGTTGATAAATTACTGCGCCAGTCAGGAACTCTTGACCGTAACGAAATCGGTCAGGAACGTATCATGGACTCAAATGATATCGAAAAAGAGCGTGGTATTACTATTCTTTCAAAAAATACTGCTATCAACTGGAAAGATTACCGCATTAATATCGTTGATACCCCAGGCCACGCTGATTTCGGTGGTGAAGTAGAACGTGTTATGTCTATGGTTGACTCAGTACTGCTGCTTGTAGATGCAGTAGACGGCCCAATGCCACAGACACGCTTCGTAACTCAGAAGGCTTTCGCTGCAGGTTTAAAGCCAATTGTTGTTATCAACAAGTGTGACCGTGAAGGCGCAAGACCAGACTGGGTTATAGATCAGATTTTCGATCTGTTCGACAATCTTGGCGCAACAGATGAGCAGCTGGATTTCCCAGTAGTTTATGCTTCAGCTTTCCAGGGATGGGCATCCTTGGAACTTGATAATCACGGCGACAACATGGAGCCACTGTTCCAGGCTATCGTTGACAAGGTAAGCCCTCCAGATGCTGATCTTGAAGGTCCATTCCAGATGCAGATCTCTTCACTTGATTTCACCTCATACGTAGGTGTTATCGGTGTTGGCCGTGTTAAGCGCGGTGTAGCCAAGGCAAATCAGGCAGTAACCATCATTGACCGTGACGGCAATACCCGTACCGGCAAGATTGGTCAGGTTCTGGGCTACCTAGGTCTTCACAGAACACAGGTTGAAAGTGCAGAGGCTGGTGACATTATTGCAGTTACCGGTTTAGGCGAGCTGAAGATTTCAGATACCATCTGTGACAATTCAGCTGTTGAAGCTCTGCCAGCCTTATCAGTTGATGAGCCTACAGTTTCCATGAACTTCTGCGTTAACACCTCTCCATTTGCAGGTCGTGAAGGTAAGTTCATTACTTCAAGAAACATTGAAGAAAGATTACGTGAAGAGCTGGTTCACAACGTTGCTCTGCGTGTTGAAGCTACAGAAGATACCGACCGATTCAAGGTATCAGGCCGTGGTGAGCTGCACCTGTCTGTTCTGATCGAAGAGATGCGTCGTGAAGGCTACGAGCTGGCTGTATCCCGTCCAGAGGTTATTCTTCACAAGGAAGGCGGCAGAACTCTTGAGCCATATGAGATCCTGACACTGGATCTTCAGGAAGAGCACCAGGGTCCTGTTATGGAAGAGCTTGGTCTGCGTAAGGGCGAACTTAAGAACATGGTTCCAGACGGAAAGGGACGTGTTCGTCTTGATTACCGTATTCCAGCACGTGGTCTTATCGGGTACCAGTCTCTATATATGACTCTAACCTCAGGTACCGGTTTAATGTTCCACACCTTCGACAGCTACGATGAGTATGCAGGCGGCAGCATCGGCGAGAGACAGAATGGTGTTCTGATCTCAAATGATACCGGTAAGGCTGTTCCATATGCTCTATGGTTCCTGCAGGAGCGTGGCAGACTGTTTGTATCTCCAGGTGAAGAGATCTACGAGGGAGAGGTTATCGGCCTGCACGTTCGTTCAAACGATCTGACTGTTAACCCATTAAAGACCAAGAAGCTGACCAACGTTCGTGCAGCAGGTTCGGACGATAACATTATCCTGACCCCAGCTGTTAAGATGACTCTGGAGCAGGCTCTTGAGTTCATCAATGAGGACGAGCTGGTTGAGGTTACCCCTCAGAGCATCAGAATCCGTAAGAAGAATCTGTCTGAACTTGATCGTGTTCGTGCATTCAGAGCCGCTGGCGGTAAGAAAGCTGACGAATAAGACAAAAGTTTAGGATCATAAAGCCTGTCCCATTTTGGTGCAGGCTTTTTTATTACCAAAAATTCTAGGTAGATCAAGTTAATATCAGGTTTAACTGCTGTAAAGCGCAAAATAGTGCACTATTTTTGTGCTATTTTCGAATTTTGTGATAAAGTGTAAGAAAATATCACATGCACTATTATAGAACGTTATAGGCAATCTGATGTCCGAAATTGATAAGGCAAATGTATTAGAAAACCTGACAACGGCGGTAATGATCACGAACAAGGAAATGAATATCCTTTACGCGAATACCGCTGCTGAACAGCTGTGTGGAATATCGAGAAATCGTCTGCAGACACAGAAGCTGTCCGATCTGGTGGATAGAGAAGAAATCACGCTGATAGATACGCTGAATAATCCTGATTTCAATATCAATTTCCAAGGTTTCTCCGCCGCCGATGTGCGTTTTTCTCCTTATCCTGGCAAATCCTCCAAAGCCGACCTTACCATCTTCCAGTATACATACAATAATTTTGACGGATTCATAGTTGAGATTCACCCTATTGCCCATCAGGAAAAACTTATCAACCAGGCTCAGCAGAATCTTCAGTACAATGCTGCCCGTGACCTTATTCGCAACCTGGCACACGAAATCAAGAATCCTTTGGGAGGCATCAGAGGCGCAGCTCAGCTTATTGAGATGACATATGCTGATAAGGTTGAGAATCTTAGGGAATATACCAAGGTTATTATTGAACAGACTGACCGTCTCAAGGTACTGGTCAACAACCTGTTAGGACCTCAGCGACCAAATCCACTTACCGAGGTCAATATACACTACCTGATTGAGAAGGTTATTAAACTTGTACAGATGCAGGATAACTGCAAGCGAATCAGAATTGAGCGTGACTACGATCCTTCCCTGCCAGAACTCGCTTTAGACTCTGACTCCATTGAGCAGGTAATCCTCAACATTGTAAACAACGCTATTGATGCGCTGGATAATGAGGTCTTTACTGATCCTTTCATTAAGATTAGAACCCGTGCTAGCTTCAGAACCATCATCAGAGAAACAAAATACCCTCTATGCATGGTGATCTCAATCATCAACAACGGACCACAGATTAGTGAACAATTAAAAAAGACTCTGTTTTATCCAATGGTAACCACCAAGCCTAACGGGAACGGACTGGGATTATCTTTGGCTCTAAACATAATCGAACGCCATAATGGAACCATCGAGTGTCTGTCAGATGCTCACGAAACAACTTTTAAAATAATTTTACCAATCAAAACAGAAAATCACGGAGAATACTGATAATGAATCCAATGATTTGGGTAATAGACGATGATGCAAGCATTCGTTTTGTTTTCGATAAAGCATTAGATGTTAACAGCATTAATCACCGTTTATTTGAGAATGCAGAAGCAGCTCTTGAAGCAATCAAAAAGGAAACCCCTGATGTTATTGTCTCAGACATCAAAATGCCAGGTATCGACGGACTTGAGCTCATCAAAGCCGTTCACGAGGTAGACGAGAACATTCCATTCATTATCATGACTGCTCATTCCGACCTGTCTGCTGCAATTGATGCCTTCAATGAGGGCTCATTTGAATACCTGCCAAAGCCTTTTGATATCGATCAGGCAGTTGCAGTTATCAGAAGAGCTGCTGTTCACAGAGTTAACATGCTGCAGCTGGTTAGCCAGAGAAACCGCAATACTCTCATGAATGCTCCTGTTGAGCAGAAAGAGGAAAACGAGATTATCGGTAAATCACCTGCAATGCAGGAAGTCTTCAAGTTTATCGGCCGTGTTTCCAAGACTGATCTTCCTGTACTGATTCACGGTGAAATCGGGACCGGCAGAGGACAGGTTGCCAAGGCTCTGCACAACCACGGAGAGAGAACCTCCAAGAACTTTGTGTCTATCAATATCTCTTCCGTTCCACAGGAAATGGTTAAGTATGAGCTTTTTGGTGATTTGACCAAAGATCCTTCAAACTGTGCAATCGCCAAGGCCGAAGGCGGTACTCTATTCATCAGCGAAATCAACGATCTGCCAATGGACTGCCAGTCAAGACTGTTAAAGCTCCTGCAGACAGGCGAATACACCAACATCAACAGCACCACAGCAATCAAGTCAAACATAAGAGTTATAGCTTCAACCTCTCAGGATTTAGAGGCTAAGATTGCCAAAGGCACATTTAATTCTGATCTGTTCTACAGACTGAACATCATCAATATCAATATTCCGCCTCTAAGAGACAGAAATAATGATATTCCTCTGTTAACCAAGCACTTCCTGGCTCAGGCTGCAGCCGAGGGCCATACCGAGCCTAAAAAGCTGACCTCTGAGGTTCTTGTATTCCTGTGCCGTCTTCCATGGCCTGGCAATGTCCGTCAGCTAAAGAATCTGTGCAAGTACCTGACCATTATGGTTACCGGACGTGATATTCAGCTGGTTGATCTGCCATCAGAGTTCCTGCATGCCAACAGCAACCAGAACAAGAATACCTCAGGAGGAGCTGTTTCCAAAGAGAATCAGTCCTGGCAGGATATGCTCAGAAGCTGGGTGGATGCAAAGCTTAAGGCAGGTGAAAGAGATATTCTTAATGAGGCTGTGCCTGAGTTTGAAAAGGTTATGCTTGAGGCTACCCTGACCTTTACCGGCAACCACAAGCAGGAATCAGCCAAGCTTTTAGGCTGGGGTAGAAATACTCTGACCAGAAAGATTAAGGAACTGAACCTTAAATAAGCTCAAAGCATTTCATAGTAATGTTTTTTTTAAGTGCAGGTCTGCAGATGCAAACCTGCATTTTTCTTATATAAAGAAAAAAATTTCCCCGTATTTCCTGTCTTTTAAGCTGTTTAGTCTTAATTATTTTTCCTTATTTTCAATAAGTTATTCTTTTATTAGTTAAAAACTATAACTGATAATTAAAAATTAGTATTAGCCAAAAAAATCATTACAGATAACAATAGTCCCATCGAAAGATAACCAACAATAAAAACAGAAATCCTCTAAATAGAAAATTTAAGGAATATTATGAAAAATAATCAGTTATACCATCAGCTAGAAGCTGTCTTCAAGGAAGAAGCAGTCTTTGTTTCTGACCTTAGAATTACCTTCAACAAATACTCTGACGTCACCTCTGACTGTATGTGTATGTGCATGTAGCACAACCGGCAACAGTAAATTTCAAATAGTTAAATTAAGTTTTTTTTCGCAGTTCCATGTGTAACTGTCAGGAGTTTTATCATGTCAAAATTTTCAAAGAAGAATATATTACTAACTGTTTTTTCAGCATTTTTAGCCTTTTCTCTAACCGCCTGCAACGATGACAGCAACAAGTCAGCCAAGGCAGATACTGTTCCTGAGCACATCAAAATCGGTGTGGTACCAGGACCATACAAAGATCTGCTAAAGAATCATCTGACCAAGGTGGTTGAGAGCAGAGGACATAAGCTTGATTTCGTGGAATTCTCAGACTGGGTTCAGCCTGATTCCGCTCTGGATGCAGGAGAAATCGACGCCAATCTGTTCCAGCATTCAATCTACCTGAAGGCAATTGTAGAAAACCAGGGGCTAAAGCTTGATGAGGTTATCAATGTACCAACCTTAGGCCTGTTCGCCTTCTCAGATAAGGTTAAATCTCTGGATGACCTGAAAGACGGAGCTTTGGTTGCCCTGCCAAATGATGCGGTAAACCTCTCCCGCGCGCTGAGATTCGCCCGCGATGCCGGTATTATCACTCTCAAAGCTGATAAGGATGATCTCAAGGCCTCAATAGCTGATATCGACCAGAATCCTAAACACCTGAACTTTGTACCAATGGAAGCAGCTCAGCTACCTCGTTCTCTGGATTCAACCGATCTGGCCCTGGTACCAGGCAACTATGCCTATGAAGCAAAACTCCCATTTGACAAGGCCCTTGCCAAGGAGAAGGTTTCAGAGCCAATCAAACTGGTGGTTACCGTACAGAGCGACCGTGTAAATACAGTTGGAGCCTTCTTAAAGGATGCAGTTGCAAGCAGAGAGTTCACCTCATCAGTGAATGCAGATCCTCTATACAGAGATTTTGCTAAACCACAGTGGTGGCCTGCAAACTGATAAGAATAAATATAACCTTTATCGGAAATAAAAAATGATTAGATTTGAAAACCTAAGTGTTAAGTTCAGAAATGCAGATACAGAATACACAGCTGTTGATAAAGTGAACCTAACCATCAACAAAGGCGAATTCTTTGGAATAGTAGGCGCCTCTGGAGCAGGTAAGTCAACACTGGTTCGCACAGTAAATCTGCTACAGAAACCAACCTCAGGTAATGTGTATATCAAGGGGAAGAACATCGTAAACTACAGTGGCGAAAAGCTGCGTAGCCTAAGACAGAATATCGGCATGATCTTTCAGCATTTCAACCTGATATCCAATGCCACTGTCTATGACAACATAGCATTTGCCCTTAAGGCTTCTAAAACTCCCGCAAAGGACATTCAGAAAAGAGTACCTGAACTTCTAGAGCTGGTAGGCCTTGCAGATAAGGCGGATTTATATCCGCCATCATTATCAGGCGGTCAGAAACAGCGTGTGGCAATAGCCCGCGCTCTGGCTAACAATCCGGAGATCCTTCTATGTGATGAGGCAACTTCAGCCCTCGATCCTGACAATACCAAGGAAGTGATACAGACACTGCGCAACATTAAGAATCACTATCCTATAACCATTCTGTTTATCACCCATCAGATGGAGGTTGCAAAATCTCTGTTTGACAGAATTGCTGTAATGGAAAAGGGACGTCTTGCTGAGGTTGCTCCTTCCTATACCCTCTTTGCAACACCTCAGTCAGAGGCTGCTAAAGCTCTTATCAGCAGCGATTACAGAAAAGCGGTACCAAAGAAGGTATTAGAACAGGAAAAAGACCTCTACATGATTACCTATAAAGAGCAGGGAGCCTTTGATCCGGTAATCTCAGATGTTTCCAGAAAATTCCTGAAAACAGATGTATCGATTATCGAAGGCAACATTGAGTATGTGCAGGATAAGCCAATCGGCAGACTTCTTATATCCCTGAGATCAAAGGATGATAAGGACAGGGAAGAGGTAATCAGCTACCTTAAGCAGAAAACCTTTATAACCAGATTGAATGCGGAGTAATAAATGAACAGCGAACTAATAGAATCAACAATAAATATTCTGCAGAATGAATTTGTGAAATCCATCTATGAAACTGCTCTGATGATTGGAATTTCATTTTCACTGAGTCTGATTTTCGGTCTGACTTTAGGTTTTATTCTGTATCTGACCTCTGGTAAAACCTTTTTTGAAAAAACCATAAGTCTTAATAAGACGGTATCAGCATTTATCAATATCATCCGCTCCATACCATTTATTATTCTGGTGGTTTTCTCTCTGCCTTTAACCTTTATTCTTGTCGGCACCAAAATAGGACCTATAGCAGCTTCAGTACCACTTTCTATTGCAGCTATAGTATTCTTTGCAAGACTGGTTGAAAGTGCCTTAAAAGAGGTTGATGCAGGAGTCATAGAGGCTGCAATAGCCACCGGCGCCTCACATTTTCTAATCATAAAGAATGTGCTTCTGGTTGAAGCGGCACCAGCAATTGTAAGAGGTATTACCATTACCTTCATCAATCTAATCGGCTGTTCAGCAATGGCCGGCATGGTTGGAGGCGGCGGCATCGGCAACCTGGCTATACAGTACGGCTACTACCGCTATGAAACCGGTGTTATGATTTTTACCATCGTGGTACTGGTTGTAATCGTACAGCTTGCCCAGTTAACCGGTGACAGAATTGCAAAACTGCTGACCCACTAAAAAAACAGAACAAGGATACTCATGATTACTCTAAGCGAAAGAACAAAATATTTTACTGATTCGGTCATCCGCCGTATGACCAGAATCTGTAACGGCTGCGGCGCAATCAATCTGTCTCAGGGCTTTCCTGACAATCCGCCGCCATTTGAAATGACCAAGAGTCTTTCAGAGATTGCTCTTTCAGGTCCTCATCAGTATTCCATTACCTTCGGTGCACAGGATACCAGAGAGGCGCTCAGCGCTAAAATTGAGCACTTCTCAGGTATCCGCTACAATCCTGATACCGAACTGTGTATTACCTGCGGCGGTACCGAAGCCATGATGAGTGCCGTCATGGCTACCTTAAATCCAGGAGATAAGATAGCCATATTCTCTCCTTTCTACGAGAACTACGGTGCTGATGCCATTCTCTGCGGTGCAGAACCAATCTATGTACCGCTTCATACGCCGGATTTCTCTTTTGACGAGAAGGAGCTTGAAAAAGCTTTCGCACAGGGAGCCAAAGCACTGATCCTCTGTAACCCTTCAAACCCAAGCGGCAAAGTCTTTACCCGAGAAGAGCTTTTAACCATCGCTACTCTTGTTGAAAAATACAATGCCTTTGTAATTACCGATGAGGTTTATGAGCACATTATCTTTGAGCCTTACCAGCATACCTACTTTGCCTCTTTAGATGGAATGAGAGAGAGAACCATTATGTGCAACTCCCTCTCTAAAACCTACTCCATTACAGGCTGGAGATTAGGTTATGTTGCAGCGCCTCCTGAGGTTATGGACAGAATCCGCAAGGTACATGACTTTTTAACTGTTGGTGCAGCAGCCCCTCTGCAGAAGGCTATTATTCAGGGACTGAAACTCCCTGATTCCTACTATCAGGATGTAAGAGCGCTCTTTACCCACAGAAAGAATCTTTTCTGTGGTGGACTAAAAAAACTTAATCTTAATTTCTATGAGCCTCAGGGAACCTATTTTGTTCTGGTGGATATCAGCTCCTTTGGCTATCATGATGACTATGAATTCTGCCTTGATCTGGCAAACAAGATTAAAGTTGGAGCAGTACCAGGATCTTCTTTCTTCAAGGAAAAGGAAAACCGCTATATAAGACTGCACTTTGCCAAATCCGATGAGGTCTTAAACAGTGCACTGAAGAATCTTGAGAACATATTTGCACTGAAAAAATAGTTCAGGATTATAACCTGTTAGCATTTTGTTTTATACAAGTTTTCACATACCTCGTTCAGAACTCCTTATTTTTCAATAAATAAGGAGTTTTTTTTTAACTTTCCTTTTCTATATAAAAAATAGTTATAACTGATAATAAAAATATAGTATTAGACAGATTTTTTCCTTTCTATAAAATCATAGCCATAAGATAACAGTATGAATTACTGAATAAATAAAGAGTTTATTCAGAAGTTATAACCACATAAAGAATAATAATAGATAGTTATATTCAGTTATAGCTATTAACTGTAAGGTTAGAAACATGTACGAGATTTTATGGCATGGACGAGGCGGACAGGGGGCTTTTACAGCAGCAAAACTGCTATCTGCAGCCTGGACCTTCAAGGACGAGGAAAACAAGGCCTTAGCCTTTCCATCCTTCGGTCCGGAAAGACGAGGTGCTCCGGTCAGAGCCTTTTCAAGACTGGGAACCGGCTCAATAGGTGACCGTTCTCAGATCCGAAAGGCAGACTACGTTGTATTCCTTGATGACACTCTCTTTGATGAGCATGCCTATGAGGAGCTAAAGGATGGCGGAAAAATCATTCTGTGCACAGCAAACACAGTAGAGGATGACCGAATTATCTGCATTGACGGTCAGAAAATTGCGCTTGAACTCCTAAAAAGGCCAATCACCAACACTGTGGTCCTTGGTGCATTATTGAGAGTATTTAATGCCATAAAGCTAGAAGATCTCGAGCCTGCAGTAAACAAACTCATGTCACCTAAAATCGCCCCTTTAAACCTTGAGGCGATTAAAAAGGCTTATGAGGAGGTTGTCTAAATGCTCCGTGACGTAAATGCAAAGGAGTTTACCTCCCTAAAAAATATACCATTTGCTCCGGCCTACAAGCACACACTGGTTAGTATTAACAGCGGATTCAGGACAGAAAAACCAGTATGTGACAGAGAAAAATGCAACGGCTGCTTCCTCTGCTACCTGTACTGCCCTGATGGCGTAATCAGGAAGGAAGGAGAGAGCGTAAGCATAGATTACGACTACTGCAAGGGCTGCGGAATCTGTCAGAAGATCTGCCGCAAGAACGCAATACATATGGAGAAGGAAAAATAATGACCAAGGAGTTTCTCTCAGGTAATGAAGCATTTGCTTATGGAGTAAAGCTCTCAAAGCCTCATGTTATCTCTGCCTATCCAATTACACCGCAGACTACGGTGGTTGAGAAACTTGCAACCCTGGTGGAGCGCGGCGAACTGAAAGCGGATTTCATCCATGTTGAGTCAGAGCATTCAGCCCTGTCTGCCGCCATCGGCGCAAGTGCTGTAGGAGCAAGAACCTTTACAGCAACTTCCTCACAGGGTCTGCTGTATATGGCTGAATGCCTTCCTTATGCAGCCGGCGGAAGATTTCCGATTGTCATGATGAATGCCAATCGCTCAACTGCCCTGCCATGGAATATTTACGGGGATCAGAGAGATTCTCTGACACTCTTGGATTCAGGCTGGATTCAGTCCTATGCCAAGGATGCCCAGGAAGCTTTGGATCTGGCTCTAATGAGTTTTTATATTGCAGAGGATAAAAGGGTTGCAACCCCTGTAATGGTAAACCTTGATGGCTTTACTCTGACTCATACCTATGAGGCTGTTGAAGTTCCATCAGATGAACAGGCGGAGGGATTTCTTCCAGATTATGAAACAGATAACAAGCTCTCACTTGAAGAACCAAAGAACATGGCCTTCACTGCAGGACCAGACACCAATACAGAGTTTAAGTATAAGGAACATCTGGGCGTACTTGCAGCAGGAGATGTCATTACTGAGTGTGAAAGACGTTTTGAGCAGTTCTTCAAACGACAGTACACCGGACTTATTGAAGAGTACCGTACAGAGGACTCTGAATACATAGTTGTCACCCTGGGAACACTTTACAAGAGTGTCTGCGAATGTGTGGATAAGCTAAGAGCACAGGGACAGAAGGTCGGTTGTCTGAGACTGAGATATTTAAGACCATTCCCTCACGTACAGCTGACTGCTGCTCTAAAGGGAGCAAAGGCAGCAGGAGTTTTAGAGAAGGATATCTCCTTTGGCAATGAGGGCACAGTTTATACCAATGTCTGCTCCTCACTGCAGCATCAGGGACTAAGCCTTCCATGCTCAAACTATATTGCAGGTCTTGGCGGTCGAGATGTACCGCTAAGTGATATCGAGGAGATCTTCGGTGATCTTAAAAAAGAACAGTCAGGTGTCCGTTTTGTAGGACTTGAGGAATAACCATGAGCGTAAATGTAAATACTCTAAGAGAGGATGAATTCTTCTTCGGCCACAAGGCCTGTGCCGGCTGCGGTGGTGCGCTGGCAGTAAGAATCGCGCTCAAGGTTATAGGACCAAACGCCATTGCGACGATTCCTGCAGGCTGTATGTCAGCTGTAGGCTTTAACTTTCCGCAGCTGTGCTTTAAGAACAATGCCATCATTTCCACCTTTGCAGGAACAGCTTCAATGATGACTGGAATTGAGGCTGGACTTAAGGCCCTTGGCAAGAAGGATTACAAGGTGGTTGGGTTTGCTGGTGACGGCGGTACTGCAGATATCGGTATTCAGGCACTGTCTGGTGCCATCGACCGTAACGATGATGTGCTTTACATCTGCTATGACAATGAAGCTTATATGAATACAGGTATTCAGAAAAGCTCACTGACTCCTTTCGGTGCCAGAACAACAACTACACCGGCAGGAAGAAATATTAAAGGAAATCAGAAGGTTAAGAAAAATATGTTTGAGATTGTGGCAGCACACGGCATCAGCTACTGCGCCACTGCAAGCATCGGCTACCTTCAGGATTTTATGAACAAGGTGGAAAAGGCAGCTTCGATTAAAGGAACAACCTACATTCATGTACTGGCTCCATGTCCTACCGGCTGGGGAATCAGAACCGACGAGTGTGTAGAAGTTGCCAAGGAAGTGGTGGACTGCGGTCTGTGGTATCTGGCCGAATATGAAAACGGTACCTACAGACTGAACAGAAGGCCACGCGAATTTACAGATGTTGCTCATTATATCAAGCGTCAGGAACGCTTCCGTCACTTAAGCGACACTGAGATTAAAGAGATTATCTTCCAGAGAGATGCTAAATGGCAGCTTCTGGATAAACAGTACTTTTCAAAAAATTAACGATTAAACAAGAGGATACTAAAAATGCCTATTAACGATAGCAAATACTGGAACGAGGCTCTGGAAACCATTTCACGTCAGGATCTCGAGAAACAGCAGTTAATCGATCTCAAGAAGATCGTCAAATACGCCTACGAGAACTCTCCTTACTACAAGAGAGCTTTCGACAAGGCAGGTGTTAAACCAGAGGATATCGTAACCTTAAAGGATATCGAGAAGTTCCCATTCATGGACAAAAAGACCCAGCGCGATACTCAGGGCAAAGGCTCATTCCTGGGTGAGCTGTGTGCCGTACCAGAGAATGATGTGGTCTTTATCTCAACATCTTCAGGTTCAACCGGTGTGCCAACCATCTCTCCTTTCACCCAGAAGGATTTTGATGAATTTCAGGAAACCGAGGCCCGCTGGTTCTGGCAGGTGGGTGTAAGACCAAATGATCGCTATGTACATGCTCTGAATTTCTCTCTATATGTAGGCGGTCCTGATGTTATCGGTGCCCAGAAAACCGGAGCCCTGTGCATCTGGGGCGGTACCCTGCCTTCAGAGAGACTGCTTTGGGTGCTGCAGAACTATAAGCCAACCGTAATCTGGACCTCTCCTTCATATGCTTGGCAGTTAGGTGAGAAAGCCTTAAAGAACGGTATTGATCCTAAGAAGGATTTAAACATCAAGAAGATTATTGTCGCAGGTGAGCTTGGCGGTTCAATCAATGAAACCCGCAAGGCAATCGAGGAGCTTTGGGGGGCTGAGGTTTACGACTTCTATGGTCTGTCCGATATTTTCGGAGCCTGTGCTGCAATGTGTGAGTACAAGGACGGTCTGCACATCGCTGAGAATCATATTCTGGTGGAAACAGTTGATCCTCAGACAGGTGAAGTACTGCCTCCAGGTTCAAAGGGTGAGTTCGTATTCACCACACTGCGCAAGCATGCTCGTCCTCTAATACGCTTCAGAACAGGTGATATCGGCTGGATTGATACCTCTGTCTGCAAGTGCGGCAGAACTCATGGACGAATCCATGTTCTAGGACGTAAGGACGATATGTTCATCGTGAGTGCCGTTAACGTCTTCCCTTCAGATGTTGAGGCAGGAATCAGAAGTATTCCTGGTCTTACCGGTGAATACCGAATCAGAATCTATGATCAGGATTACACCTGCAAGTACGCTGTTGAGGTGGAGAAGAAGGCCGAGAACGATCAGGACGATGCTGAGGTAATCAGTACTGTGGCCAACACTCTTAAAGCCAGAATCGGTGTAAAACCAGCAAGCGTAGTGGTTCACAAGGATGGTGGTCTGAATACCCGTTCTGAACATAAATCAAAGCGTGTTATCGACGAGCGTGAACATAAGCTGGCTTCATAATTGAGTTCAGTAATTCCGGGCATCAGCCACTATCTGATGCCCTTTATGGAGATTAAATTCACCAAAATAGTGAAAATTCACAATATTAAGCGCAAATTACCTTGATAATAAGTTTTTTTTCAAAAAGTACTTTATTTATTTTTTTGGCTGTTGTATAAATAAAGGAACAAAGGGAATATTTTACTATGACAAATTTACATTTACATAGCACATTAAAGAGCACAGATTCAAATCTGCGTGCCTCTACCTTTGTTTTCTCTTCAAAGAACCTATCTTTATACTGTTGTTGCTGTTGTTGTTAATAAATACAGCTAATACAGGCAGATACCTTATTTAATCAAGTTACGTCAAAGCAGAAAGCTTTGATTACTTCAAAAAAAAATCAACACAGAAAGTGGGATTGAAAAATGACAGCTTATCAGGGCAGCGTTACAGCCAGAATTTGCGCATGGGCAAGAGCTTACTATTCAAAAAGTGAAAATCATCCTAGTTTTAATGATTATCTTGCAGAGAAAATCATTGAGGATGACAGAAGATTACTTCTGAATCTGATTCTAAAAAAACGCAGGCAGCAGCAGGGAGTTTTCAAAAAGCAGGTAATTGATCTGATCCTTCCGATTCCTGTTTCTAGAAGTATCTTTGCTGAGCGCGAATTTCTTGAATTTAAAAAGATAAATCCAAATGCCCAGTATCTGATTCTAGGCGCAGGTCTTGATACCTTTGCCTGGAGATCCGACTCTGAGAAGGTCAGTTTCTTCGAGGTTGACCACCCATTCTTTCAGACCATCAAAAAACAGAGAATCAACACCCTGAAACTTGGTAACAGAGCCGTATTTGTTCCTGTTGATTTCAAAACTGATTCTCTTGAACAGAAACTTCTTGAAGCCGGTTTTGACAAGAGCAGACCAACCTTTGTAACCATAATGGGTGTGTCCTACTACCTTAACTTTGAAACCTTCCTATCCACCATGAGAGATATCCTAAAGCTCTCTGACAGACTGACTGTACTCTTTGATTTTTATGAAGAGAAAAACATCTCTGATGCAGACAGCCGCTTTGAGGAACTGAGAAATCTCACAAGTCTGCTTGGAGAACCAATGAGTGATGGCTACAAGGCTAACAATGTAATAAGCGCACTTGAAGGACTGGGATTTGAAGTTGAGCACAAAACTCCGCAGGAGATTAAGGAGAAGTTTATTACTGGCCATATTCAGAATCTTAAGGGATACAGCAACATTCACTTTATAAAAGCATCAAAGAACTAACAAACAGAGAAACAAGGAAATTAACCATGAAACACTATTCACATATTGAAACCTCATTTATTCACGGCGGCATCAGTACAGACGAATATACCGGAGCGGTGAATGTTCCAATCTACCAGACTTCAACCTATGCACAGAAAAACATAGGAACTGATGTTAAGTGGGAATACTCCAGAACCGGTAATCCAACCCGTGCAGCCTTAGAGAGTCTTATAGCAGAACTTGAAGGCGGAGATGCAGGCTTTGCCTTCGGATCAGGTATGGCAGCCCTTACAGCCGTAATCTCCCTTTTTAAGAGCGGAGATAAAATCCTGATTTCATCCAATGTATACGGTGGCACCTACAGAGTTTTAGACAAAATCTTCTCTAACTTCGGAATCACCTATCAGATAACCGATACCACTGACTTAAAGGCTTTTGAGGAGGCTATCACTCCAGAGGTTAAGGCTGTGATTATAGAAACTCCTGCCAACCCTCTACTAACCATTACTGATTTGCAGGCTATTGCTCAGATTGCCCACCGACACTCTCTCAAGGCTATTGCCGACAACACCTTTATGACTCCTTATCTGCAAAGACCTTTAGAACACGGCTTTGATATCGTAGTGCACAGTGCAACCAAGTACATAGGCGGACATTCTGATGTGGTTGCAGGTCTGGTGGTAACCAAAGAGCCTGAAGATTCACAGAAAATTGCCTTTATTCAGAATGCTACCGGCGGTGTTGCAGGACCATTTGACTCTTTCCTGATGATCCGCGGTATCAAGACACTGGCGGTACGTATGGACCGCCATGCACAGAATGCTCAGGATATTGCCGAGTATCTGCAGCTGCACAATGGAGTAAAAACAGTTTACTACCCAGGTCTTGCAGGCTTTAAGGGACACGAGATCCACAAAAAGCAGGCTAAAAACGGCGGAGCCATGATTTCCTTTGAGCTGACAGAGGAGTATGACATTAAAAAGTTCTTCCCAAGGCTGAAGCTCATCACCCTTGCCGAAAGCCTTGGCGGTGTTGAGTCATTAGTATGCCATCCAGCCTCAATGACACACGCCTCAATTCCAAGAGAGCTTAGACTCAAGCTTGGCATTACCGATAATCTCATCAGACTTTCAGTAGGTATTGAGAACGCCTCTGATCTGATCTCTGATTTGAAACAGGCCATAGACAGCAGCAGAATTTAGGGAGGGAAAAATGTTTTATTACAATTCAATCAAAGATCTTATCGGCAATACTCCACTGGTTAAGCTTAATGAAGTAGTAGACAGTGACAGTGTAAATCTTTTTGCAAAGCTTGAACTGTTCAATCCTGGCGGCTCAGTCAAGGATCGTACCGGTACCTACATGATTGAGGAGATGGAAAGACAGAATCTGCTAAAAAAGGGAGGCACCATCATTGAAGCAACAGCCGGCAACACCGGACTAGGTATAGCCATGGCAGCGCTGAACAAAGGCTACAGAATTATCTTTGTGGTACCTGAAAAGTTCTCCGAGGAAAAACAGATTCTGATGAAAGCACTGGGTGCTGAGATTATAAGTTCCCCTCGTGAGGAAGGTATGCTTGGAGCAGGTAGAAGAGCCGAGGCATTAAGAGCTGAAATTCCGGATTCCGTAACTTTAAATCAGTTTGGCAATATGGCTAATCCAAGGGCTCACTATGAGACCACAGGACCTGAAATCTATAGGGCTTTAGATGGTCAGATCGATTATGTGGTAGCAGGAGCAGGCTCTGGTGGAACCTACAGCGGCGTTCTGAAATATTTAAAGGAACAGAATCCTAACATAAAGGGAATTCTTGCAGATCCATATGGTTCCACCATGGGTGGTGGAGATCACCATGACTACAACATTGAAGGAATCGGCAATGATTTCATCGCTGACACCATGGATATAAAACTTGTGGATGATGTCATCAAAATCTCCGATGATGATGCCTTTGAAGCCTCAAGACTTCTGGCAAGAAAGGAAGGAATATTTGCAGGTTCATCCTCAGGAGCAGCTCTAAGCGCCTCTCTAAAGCTCATAAAGAAAGGTGTAAAGGGAAATATTGTTACCATTTTCCCTGATCGCGGCGACAGATATTTCTCCAAGAAATTATATGGTTAGCATTTAATTTTCTTGTTCATGGTTTGGCTGGAAATGTCATGAAAAGGATGTTCTTTCCATGATTAAAGTTTCCAGCCTTTTTTTTGTGGATTTCTATGATATTAGCTGTTTAAGCCATACTTCACGCTGCACTTCTTCATGCAGAACCAGGTTAGAAGCAAGGAACTTATTTCAGCCACCACAATAGCCAGCCAGATACCGTTGGCACCAATCAGTATAGGCAGCACGATAATCGCACCGATTTCAAAGATAAAGGTTCTGAAAATTGATATCACAGCAGATACCATACCGTTGTTTAATGCAGTAAAGAAAGCAGACCCGAAAATGGCGATACCGCTGAACAGAAAGGATACCGCATACAGCTTTAAGGCATGTGATGTCAGGTAGCAAAGCTCCTCATCATAGCCCACAAAAATCTGAGCCAGAAGATCAGAGAAAACTTCTGATACCAGAACAATAACCGCCCCTCCGATTAGAACCAGCTTTAAAGCTCTTATAAGAATCTTCTTAAGCATCACCTTTCTACGGGCTCCGAAGTTATAACTGAAGATCGGAGCACTGCCGGTGGCAAAGCCGTAGAAAGCAGCGGTAAACAGAAAGCTTAGGTACATGATGACGCCGAATGCAGCCACTCCGTTATCACCATAGGCTTTGATAAGCTGGAAGTTATAAACGATAGTAACTACACTTACCGTTATATTGGTAATCATCTCTGACATTCCGTTAAAACAGGAACGGGTTAAAACCTTAAAATCAAACTCCGGATTCTTTGACAGAGACAGTAGAGAATCGTTCTTCCCTGAAAAATAAATCAGAGCCACTGTGACACTTATAACCTGAGATAGTACAGTGGCAATAGCAGCCCCCTTGAGTCCCATTTCGAAGACAATAATAAACAGCGGATCCAGAACTATATTGAGCATTCCGCCTAAAAGCGTGATACAGAAACCAAGCTTTGGCTTTTCTGCTGTTACAAAGAACCCCTGTAGTGTAAATGACAGGATAAAGAATGGTGTAGACAGAAACAGGTAGTCTGCATAAAGGGTTGCATAGTAAAGAAGCTCGCCCTGAGCTCCAAGCATTCTGGACAGGTCCTCTGAAAAGCAGAAACAGACAATTCCGAAGATAGAACCTATACCCAGCATGGAATAGATAAACATGGAGAAATAGGAGTTGGCCTTTTTCCGATCACCTTCTCCAAGACAGATTCCAACCAGGGCATTTCCACCGGATCCAATCATAAGACCAATTGCTGCGGCAATAGGAAACAGAGGATATATAAGATTAACCGCAGCAAAAGGAACCTTTCCCACAAAGTTGGAAACAAAGAAGCCGTCCACCATGGTGTAAATGGAAGTAAATACCATCATGGCAACTGCCGGGAACGTAAAGACTATAAGTTTGTGACAATCAAAGTTATCAGATAAACGTATTCGCATAGAAAGCTCTCTTGAGCTCTCAAAAAGAACTTATTGCAGTCCCGTATATACGCTGTGACGAAGTGACAAAACACCTAGAGCAGCCTAACGACAACTCTGACAGGATGAAAATCCGCGGAGGTTTTATCTGAGAAATTTTTTGAGTTTATAGAGTGACAGTTAATGCACTTTATAATCGGACTTAATGAGTTCTTTTTGAAAACTTCTTGTTTTGAAAAAAATTTCTAACCTACTTATAAGGCTAGCTACCGAATTAGTACTTATCAAAATTAATCAGCAAGGAAGATGAAGACTTTCTCACGTTCATAATTTTGAGGATGAAAAAGATCACAGAGTAAAGATTTTTGCTTGGAAAAAAATTAAACATCTCCTTGTTGATTAATGTCAGGCAGATTTTTTTTATCTTTTCCGTCTGTTCTAAGGAGAACGAACTGTTAAGAGTAACAGAAATTTTGAACTGTTTCTCATAATAAATTAATTTTTTCTTTATATATCGCTTTGATTATAAAGATAATTACTTATTTAAAGATTAGATTAATCCAATTTAAGCCGAAATTAGTGATCACCATACTACATTTATTCAAATCGTAACCTAAACTTAAAAGCAGACACTTGTTATGGAGGGTGTATGGCTAAAAAACCAAAGATTATTGGCAGCAACGATATTATGTTATCTCTATGCCAGAGTGTTGCTTCTGTTTTAACTTCAGCAACTGGTAAAAAAACAGCTTTCGTGCCACTGATTCAGAAGATTTCAAAAACAGTTCTGACTCCAGATATCGGTACCTTTGTGATGTTTACCGGTTCCTTCTCAGGTATGGTGGTAATTAATTTCCCAAAGGAAACCGCAATGGAGCTGTACAAGTCTTATCTTGGCAACATGGGTCTTCCTGAATCTGAAATGGCAAAGAACTATACTCAGGACGAGGTAAGCAACTCCCTTGGCGAATTAATGAACCAGATGATAGGTGATTTTACACGTCAGGTTAGTGATGAATTGCATATTAGGATCGACCAATCACAGCCAAAAATGTTAGTATTACCACGTGAAGTTCAGATTAACATTTCTGTTGACCTGGATAATCCAATTTTCGGTAAGGTAACCTTCAATACAGAATCAGGAAATGTATTCTATGTTGAACTTGCCATGGATGATACTACATTTACTGCTATTCGTGATTTTGAGACAAAAAACACTGAATCCCCAGATGATATTTTGGAGCAGTATAAAGTTTAACGAGATTTAGATATTTATACATGACAGATACTATCAAAAAAGCTGTCTTAGATTTTAGAAAAACCAAATTTGTAACCAGCGCACCAGATATTTCGAAGCTACCGGAGGATCTGGGCGCTGAAATTGCTATTATTGGTAGATCTAATTCAGGCAAATCCTCTTCAATCAACGCAATTTGCGATCAGAAAAATCTAGCCAAAACCAGTAGAACCCCAGGACGTACAAGACTTATCAACCTGTTCTCTGTAGCAGATAAGCGCTATCTTGTTGATCTTCCTGGATACGGCTATGCACAGGTTCCTGAAAACATGAAAAGACAGTGGCAGAAATCCATGACCGATTATCTGCAGCAGAGAAAATGTCTCTGCGGTCTTGTGGTGACCATGGATATCAGAACCCCGCTTAGAGATCATGACCGTATGATTATCGACTGGTCAATCGCCTCCAATCTGCCTGCCCTTATTCTTCTTACCAAGGCAGACAAGTTCGGCGTCAACAAGCGCAAGGAAATGGTCGGAGAAGTCAGAACCGCACTGTCAGAGTTTGGCGGAAACTTTAAGATCATTGCCTTCTCAGCCCTAAAGAAAATCGGTATTGATGAAACCAGAGAAGTATTAAGAAACTGGTTCGAGCTTACACATACAGACGAAGAATAATAGAACTATGAAAAAAGGAACCCTATATATCGTATCTGCCCCATCAGGAGCAGGTAAATCATCCCTGATTGCTTCAATTTTAAAGAGATTCAATCTTGATGACTCTCTGAGACTTTCTGTATCTCACACCACCCGTCAGCCACGACCTGGTGAGGTTGATCATGTAAGCTACCATTTTGTAACCAACGAGGAATTTGAAGCTCTGATTGCCCGTGGAGCCTTCTATGAGTATGCTCATGTGTTTGATCACTACTACGGCACCTCAAAAGAGATTGTTGAACAGTGGCTTAATGAAGGGAAGGATGTGCTGTTGGACATCGACTGGCAGGGAGCAAGACAGATCCGTGAGCAGACACCTGATGCAAAGGGAATCTTCATTGTGCCTCCTTCACTAGAAGAGCTTAACCGCAGACTGGTAACCCGTGCTACTGATGCTCCTGAGGTTATTGAAAAGAGAATGAACAAGGCTATGGGTGAAATTTCTCATTATGATGAGTACGACTATGTCATCGTTAATGATGATTTCGAAGAGAGCGTTCTCAACATGAGATCAATTATTCTGGCCAACAGATCAAAGCTGGATAAGAAGAAAGAAGAAATATCAGAACTTTTTGATCTGAACAAAAACTAATTTGATTGAATTGGGATTTTTTAGTGTATAATGGCACCTGCTTTGTCACTGGTAAAAGCAGGTCTTGTCTTCTAAGCTCCAAAAAACTAAGAAAAAGATCTCAATAACATATTGAGACCGAGTTTTTTTTCACTTTAAAAGACATAGTTATGCTGTTTCTTCAGTTTTTATTTTTGTCTTTACCAGAGATCATTAATCATCACCTGCACAGTGCAGAAATGAGAATTAACGATCACTAAGCAGCATAAGCCTGTCTAATATATTGTATTAGGCGGTTTATCGGTATAGAATTTCGATATGAGATATTTAAGGAACTTCATAAAGGAAGTTCTGCAATCTGTCTTCATATGAAAAAAAACAGTAAAGACAGATTTTAATCTTTTTAAAGGTACAGATTATGGCAAGAGTTACCGTTGAAGACGCTGTAAAGAAAGTTGGAAACCGTTTTGACCTGATTCTTCTTGCAGCTCGCCGTGCACGTCAGATTGCTTCAGGAAGCAATCCACTTGTAGAAGAAGATAAGGATAAGCCTACAGTTATAGCTCTACGTGAGATCGAAGAAGGCTTAATTACAAAAGAATTCTTAGACAAGCAGGATAGAAAAGACCACCTACGTGATTCTTCTATTCACCCAGCTGATAACGAATTTGCTCCAATTGATGGCGTAGAGATGTTTAGCTAATCGGAGCACTCTATGGGGGAAGATAAAAGCTTTATTCCTAAATGTGAAGGCATCTCTCCATTAGATCAAGCCTTATCTTCTCCTAACTTTCCTTATTATGAGCATCTGAGAGCACAGCTCTGCTCATACCTTCCTCAAAACCTCATTGATCAGATTGACCGCTGTTTCTTTGTTGCTGATTTTGCCCATAAAGATCAGAAACGAGCCTCAGGCGAACCTTATATCATCCACCCAATTGCAGTAGCCACTGTAATTGCACAGCTGCATCTGGATGCCGATTCAATTGAAGCTGCCCTGCTACATGATGTTGTTGAAGATACCATGGTCACCGAGCAGATGATTGAGGAAGAATTCGGTTCCACCGTGCGGGCACTGGTTCAAGGTGTAACCAAACTGGATAAACTTCGCTTCCAGGACTACAAGGAAGCACAGATGGAAAACTTTAGAAAAATGATTCTGGCCATGACCAAGGACATCAGAGTTATTCTTCTAAAGCTTGCAGACCGAACCCACAACATGAGAACTCTGGGTGCGCTAAGACCTGACAAACGCATTAGAATTGCAAAGGAAACACTGGATGTGTTTGTGCCTATTGCCAACCGTCTGGGTATCTCCGAGATTCGTCAGGAACTTGAAGAGCTCTGCATGGCCTCCATCTATCCAACCAGATACAGAGTACTTAAGGCAGCGGTTACCAGAGCCAGAAACAACCGTAAAGAGGTTGTTTCAAGTATGCTTACAGCCATCCGCAACCGTCTTAAGGAATCAAACATCGAAGCTCGAGTCTTAGGCAGAGAAAAACGCCTGTACTCCATCTACCGTAAAATGGTTCAGAAAGAACTGCAGTTCAGTGAAATCATGGACGTATACGGCTTTAGAATCATTCTGAAAGATGTTGATACCTGCTATCGTGTACTCGGTCAGATGCACAACCTCTTCAAGCCACGCCCAAACGGCTTTAAGGATTACATTGCCATTCCTAAACTAAATGGCTATCAGTCACTGCATACCTCACTTATAGGTCCTCACGGTGTACCTATTGAGGTTCAGATCAGAACTGAATTCATGGATCAGATGGCTGCACGAGGTGTCGCCGCTCATTGGGCCTATAAGGAGAACGGTTCAAAATCAGTATCTACCGCCTCCCAGAAGAATGCACAGGACTGGATTAAGAATCTGATTGATCTGCAGCAGAGTGCAGGATCATCTCTCGAGTTCGTGGAGGATGTAAAGACCGACCTGTTCCCAGATTCAATCTTTGTATTTACCCCTGACGGCACTATCTACAATCTTCCTAAGGGGGCTACCCCTGTTGATTTTGCATATGCGCTGCATACAGATATCGGTCATCACTGTATCGGGGCCCGTGTAAATCATCATGTATTCCCGCTTTCAAGAAGTCTGCAGTCAGGTCAGTCAGTTGAGATTATTACCTCCTCCCAAGCCTGCCCTAACGCTATATGGCTGTCTACTGTTGTAACCTCCAGAGCCCGCTCCTCAATCCGTCAGTACCTGAAGGGTCTTCGCTCACAGGAATGTCAGCTGATTGGACGCAGACTGCTGCAGAACGCTCTAAGACCTACCAGAATCGAGTCACTAAGCGAAGAGCAGATCAAGAGCATTATCGAGAATTTCAACGAACCGGATCTTGAGACACTGTTTACCGATATTGCCATGGGTAATATTCTTACCGTGGCTGTGGTCAAGTTCCTCGATCCTGACTCTCACAAGCATCATGAGCTGCCTGTAAAGGGTACCGGCGGTCTGCCATTTACCTATGCGCAGTGCTGTATGCCAATTCCAGGCGACAAGATTATTGCTCATATTGCCCAGGGTAGAGGTATCGTTATCCACAATATTAACTGTAAGAATATCCGTGAGAATGAAAGAGGCCCTGGCAAGACACTGAATGTAAGCTGGAATCTGCCTGTAACTGCCAATATGGAATTCAAGACCAGCCTCTTTATTGAACTTGAAAACAGACAGGGTATTCTTTCAGAGATTTCCAATGCCATTGATATTGCCGGCGCCAGAATCGAGAGTATTAATTCAGATCTTAAGGATGAAAAGACCTTTATCATCAATCTAATCATCACAGTTCGTGACAGACAGCATCTTGCAGCTGTTCTGAGAAGAGTTAAAGCTGTTCCAAATGTGATCACTATCTATCGCAGACGATAGGATCATTTTATATCACCTCGAATTTAGCTATATTTTATTAATAGATATGAATATTTAGCAGCTCGAGGCTCGATATGAAAAGAATCAAAGATGCCTTCATCAACACAGAAACCCTCAAAAAGGACCGTGAAGTACTTGAGAAATTCTACCTGTCCAATGTGGAAAATCTTTCTTTTACCAATCCTGAAGGTTTTGAAGTAACAGCATCCAGACTGATTGTTGAGAATCCTGTTGAAAGTCTGGTGATTATTCCTGGCCGAGGAGAGATTGCCCACAAGTTCTGCGAGCTGTTTTATTCCCTATCCAAGCTGAAGGTTGCTGCAGTGGTTATCTTTGCCAGAGGTCAGGGCAACTCAACACGAGTTCTTGCGGACCGACAGAAATACCATATTGAGCATTTTGAGGATTACGCCAAGGATGTAACCTTTGTACTGGACAAGCTTAATATCAGAGATTACAACCTTCTGGCCTTCTCCCTTGGTGGTCTGATTTCTCTGGATATTCTGAAGAATCAGGAAAACAAACCAAAGAGAATGTCCCTGATAGCTCCATATATCTGGCCTTATTTCAATATGTCCAAGGCCAATCTGTATTTCTTTATCTCCATGATGGATTCTCTGCCATTCACCAGAAATATGTACACTCCACATGGCTCAGAATACAAGAGACTGGAGTTTGAAGGCAATCATCATTCTCATGATCCCGAGCGCTTCAACTACTACCACGATTACTTCGTAAAGCATCCGGTATACACCATCGGTGGACCAACCTTCCACTTTGTTAAGGAAGCCATGAAGAAACAGCTGGAGCTGTTTAAAGACAAGTTTGAATTTACTATTCCTGTCCTCTGCCAGAGTGCAGGCGATGACAAGGTGGTCTCAACTAAAGAAGCCCAGAGATTCTTTGAGAAACACGCCAATGATCCTGTACCACCTAAATTTGAAGTAATTGAGAATGCTTATCACGATATTATTAACGAAAGTGACGAATTTAGGATAAAATCTTTAACCAAAGCTTTAGATTTTTTATTCAAAAATTAGGAACTATATATAATGTCAGATAATGCAGAGAATCCTGCAATCAATGACGAGAATAAAATTCCCGTTAATATCATTACAGGTTTTTTAGGAAGCGGTAAGACAACTTTATTAAATCACTGGGTAAATTCAGAAGACTTCAAAGATACTCTGGTTCTAATCAATGAATTCGGAGATGTCGGTCTTGATCATGAGCTGGTTGAATCTGTTGATTCCTCAGTTGTTCTGCTACAGTCAGGCTGTATCTGCTGCTCACTTCAGGGCGCACTTGTAGACTCTCTTGCCACCAACTACATCAAAGCTCAGCGAGGAGAAATTCCTAAATTCAAACGAGTAATCATCGAGACCACCGGTCTAGCTGATCCATCTGGAGTTATCGGAACTCTAAACGGAGACGACTTCCTCTTAGACCATTACTATCACGATGGTACCGTTACCGTTCTTGACGGTATGTTTGTCCGTGATCAGTTAAAAAAGCAGTACGAGGCAGTTAAACAGATTGCTCTTGCTGATATTGTCATTGTAAGCAAGACTGATCTAATCGAATCAGACGAGCTTGATGCCATCTATGAGATTACTGCCAAGATTAATCCTGCAGCCAAGGTATTCCCTGCTGTTAAAGGTAATATTTCTCCTAAGATCCTATTTGATATCGGACCTTATAAGAATGCGGATCAGGCATTTGACAAAAAGGTTACCTCCTGGCTGAACTTCAAGTCACCAAATCTGGCCTCCTCAATCAGACCTGCAACTGTAAACTCTACTATTGGTGTATCTAAGCCAAAGATTATCGCTCATTCAGATATTGATTCCTTCTGTATGGAATTTGATGAGCCAATCGAAGCACTGGCCCTGCTTTCAGGCATCAGCACTGTTCAGGAACAGTATGGTGACTCCATCTTAAGAATTAAGGGCATCATTGATCTTAAGGACCAGGAGAAACCAATTGTGATCCATGGTGTTCAGGGCAATCTGTACCCTCTCTCAGAGCTTCACAGCTGGCCTAATGGAGAAAGACGCTCACAGCTTGTATTTATCTGCAGAGCAAGCGTAATGGAGCAGATTGAACATATGTTCAAGCAGATTATGGAGAATCCCGATTCTGCTGCAATTTCCTATTATCAGCAGATGATAGACGGGATTGAAAGAGCAGATGACTATTAGTGGTTCGTTTTTACACTAACAATCTGCTTTAAGGCCTGGTTAATCCAGGCCTTGTTGATCTTTTTAAGTCTTTAAGACACTCATAAAAAAAATCTCCCACATGTGGGAGACTTTCCTTTGAAGAGTAATTATTACTGCTTCTGAACCTTGGTGGTATCGCCAGTAACAACAACCTCTACACGACGGTCAGCTGCTAAGCAGTCGATAAGTGCCTTGCGGCCCTGTACTGAGTTGCACTTGTCACCAGTTACAGGATTTGACTTACCACGACCCTCTGATGCCTTCAGAGTGGTTACGCCGTTGTTCTGTAATTCAGCAGCAACTGCGTCAGCACGCTTCTGAGATAGCTTATTGTTGTAAGCGTCTGAACCGATACGGTCGGTGTAACCGTAAACTTCGAACTCGGTGTTCTGTAGGTTGCTTGAAGAATTTACAACCTCAGCAACAGCCTGCTTGCCTTCAGCTGATAGGTTTGAACCATCGAATGGGAATAGGATACCAGCGTCTAAGGTGTGGTTCTCAGTTACACGAACAGTCTTCTGAGCTGGAGCTACAGGAGCAGGAGCAGCCTTCTTAGCACCGAAGGTGTACTGTACGCCAACGTAGAACATACCATTATCAATACGAGCGCCATCACGCTTCATGTTTCTGTAGAAGAAATCATAACCGCCACGGATAGCAAGATTGTCGTTTAATGCATACTGAGCACCAATACCTGCTACAAATCCTAGCTTGTGGTGAGTCTCACCGAAAACTGATGACCAGTTAGCAGTAGGACCAACCTTGAAGAAAACATCTGAACCGGTGTTGTCTAGAGGATAAGCGAATCTGCCGTAAACTTCAGCGATATTGCTGTGGTAACCAGATCTGTTATCATCAGCGGAAATGTGCTGTCTTCCAGTGTAATCATAGCCAGCACCTAAACCGAACCAGTTGGTGAAGTTGTATTCACCGTTTAGCTTTAAGCCGAAGCCTTCCTTCTCGAAGTCAGCACCATCGAAGTTGTGGTCAAAACCACGAACATAGCCAGCAGCACCACCAACACTGAAAGTATCACTAACAGCAGCGTTTGCTGCGAAAGAAGCAGTTGCACAAGCAACAGCTAAAGCTAATAACTTAGTCTTCATAATATATTTCCTTTTTTAAAAAGTAATTCTTTGGGAGGTAATTTGACATACTAAACTTAGATGAAGATTAGATGATCTACCTCACATTAAATTCGGAAAAATTTTAACACTTTTATTGATTAATAGAATAACAGAATGTTATTTTTTTTCATTAACATACAGTTGTATAAAAAAAGTACGTGAAAATTAAGTAGATAGTGAATAATTCAGGAATAAAGAGTGAAAAAAGGAAAGACTACTTTTTGGGCAATAAAAAACCCAGCCGAAGCTGAGTTTTTAAAATAAACTTTTGCAAAAGTCCATCAGAAACAAGATTATTTAATCTTGCCTTCCTTGTATAAAACATGCTGACGAACAACTGGATCATACTTCATCATTTCCATCTTACCTGGGGTGGTACGACGGTTCTTGTCAGTAGTATAAAAGTGACCAGTACCTGCAGTTGAATTTAAACGGATCTTCTCACGACCGCCTTTTTTAGCCATTTTTGACTCCTTTAAACTCTAACGCCGTTTGCACGCATATCAGCAAGAACAGAATCAATACCGCACTTGTCAATAATACGCATAGCCTTAGTGGTGACACGCAGTCTTACGAAGCGGCCTTCACTCTCAACCCAGAAACGGTGATACTTTAAGTTAGGTAGAAAACGACGCTTAGCCGCATTCTTTGCGTGGGAACGGTGGTTACCCACTGCTGGGCGCTTGCCCGTAACTTGGCAAACTCTGGACATGTTAGTTCACACTCCAAAAAAATAAAAAAATCAATCAAACAATCAGCTAGAAGCTGAATTAGATTAATAGGTCAAAACAAAAGTTCACGTATTCTAACACAAAAGAAGACTATATCTCAAAAATTTTTAATTTTTAAGACAACTTTAATTATGAATACGCACTTTAATCGAGGAGATTAATCCTCTAAGGTTTCGTGGTAATTGCGTATTATATAATATTAATACAACACAGATCAATCATGAAAATTAATAGCAATTATATTGGATTAATATGTTTTATAATCTGAGAGTTAGAAGAAAAAAAATTAATAATAAGGAGATGCTTAAAATGGGAACCCAGGTAAAAGATCGCAAGATTATTCTCGGAGTTACAGGTGGAATCGCTGCATATAAAGCATGTATCCTTTGCCGTCTTTTAGTTAAAAACGGCGCCCAGGTATTCGTGGTGATGACACCTGCCGCCGCAAAACTTGTCGGCAAGGAAACCTTTGAGGCACTGTCAGGTCATCCGGTTTCAATTGAAATCTTTGACAGAACAGAAGATATCTCTCATATTGCCCTGGCAACCAACGCCGATATGGTGATTATCGCACCTGCAACCGCAAATACCATTGCCAAGATTGCAGCAGGTATGGCAGACAATATGCTTACTGCCGTCACCCTTGCCGCTACATGTCCAGTAGCCGTTGCGCCTGCAATGAACACAAATATGTACAACAATCCTGCCACACAGGAAAACCTTCAGACTCTAATAAGACGTGGAATTTATGTAATCTCCCCTGCTGAGGGAGAACTTGCCTGCGGTGTAAGCGGCACCGGAAGAATGAAAGAGCCAGAGGATCTGTTTGAGGATATCTGTGCAATTCTTTCCAACAGACTAGAGAACAAGACTGTTCAGGGCCAGCTTGAGAATCATCAGGGCAGACTACCTTCCCCTGTTAAGCCATTAGAGCTAACCCAGACCAGACTTCTTCCAAAAGCCTTTGGTGCAGGTTATAAGGTTGTAATAACTGCAGGACCTACTGTTGAAGATCTTGATCCTGTACGTTTCATCTCCAACAACTCATCAGGAAAAATGGGCTATGCTATCGCTCAGGCTGCTGCTGCCCTCGGTGCCGAGGTAACTCTGATCTCAGGTCCTGTAAACCTTGATGCTCCTAAGGGAGTTCGCAGGATTGATGTTAAGAGTGCAGCCCAGATGCTGCATGCCGTTGAGGATTACATTAAATCAGCTGATATCTTCATCGGCTGTGCCGCTGTTGCTGATTTCAGAGCAGAGACAATCTCTCCTGTTAAAATCAAGAAATCAGAGGATGCTGATACTCTGACCATCAAACTGGTTAAGAATCCTGATATTGTTGCAACTGTCGGTAAACTTGAAACCAACAGACCATTTACTGTAGGATTTGCAGCCGAAACCAATAATCTTCATGATTTTGCCCGTGCAAAACTAGAAAAGAAGCATCTTGATATGATTGTTCTCAATGATGTTTCCAATAAGGCTATTGGATTTAACAGCGATGATAATGAAGTTACTGTATTTGATAAGGACGGACAGGTTGCTCACTTTGATAAACAGCCTAAACCTGTTATCGCACAGTATCTGATGGAATTAATCTTTAAATCAGCAAAAAAGAAAAACAGTTAATGCTAAATATAAAAGTTAAGATTCTAGATAAAAGGTTAGGAAAGGATTTCCCTCTTCCAGGTTATGAAACTCCAATGTCTGCCGGCATGGATTTAAGAGCTATGGAAAAGGAGGATTTCATCCTGAATCCAGGAGAGGTGAGACTTGTCAGCAGCGGAATTGCTATGCATATTGCAGACAAGAACGTTACTGCGCTTATCGTTCCTCGTTCAGGTCTTGGCTACAAGCATGGAATCGTACTTTCAAATCTTACCGGAGTAATTGATGCAGACTATCAGGGACCTCTGATGATGCCTCTGTGGAATCACTCTGACAAGCCATTTAAGATCTGTGTAGGCGACAGAGTTGCTCAGATGCTTTTCGTGCCTGTACTACACGCCAACTTCGAAGTTACCGAGGAGTTTGAAGAAACCTCCGAACGTGGTGAAGAAGGCTTTGGCTCAACCGGTAAAAACTAGAATCACAAGAAAAACAAAAGCCTGAGAGTTTTTTATAAACTTTCAGGCTTTTTCTCATCCTACGAATTAAGATTATCTGTTCTCAAGATATTCCTTCATTCTCTTGATTTCCAAAGCGCTCTGAGCAGGAGCAACACCACCAATGATATCTCTCTTGGCCAGGATGTTCTCAAGCTGCAGACAAGGATAAACATCATCAGAGATTACATCTGAGTATTCCTTGAACTCTGCTACGCTTAAATCTTCCAGAGCCTTGTCCTTTGAAATTGCATACAGTACAATTCTGCCGACAATAGAGTGAGCCTCACGGAAAGGAACATTCTTTGATACCAGGTAGTCAGCCAGCTCAGTTGCATTTGAATAACCGCCCTTGGCTGCATCGATAGCATTCTGCTTGTTAAGCTTGATGCCTTCAAAGACTAAGGCTGCCATATCCAGACTGTCAATCCAGGTATCAATAGCATCAAACAGACGCTCCTTATCCTCCTGAAGATCCTTATCATAGGCTAAAGGCAAAGCCTTGGTGGTAACCAGCATACCGGTCAGGGCACCAACCACTCTGCCGCACTTGCCGCGGATAAGTTCAAGAGCATCAGGATTCTTCTTCTGAGGCATTAATGAGGAGCCTGAGGTTACTTTGTCAGACAGTTCAACAAACTTGGCTTCACCTGAATTGTAAATAATCAGATCCTCTGCCAGTCTTGAAAGATGAACCATGGAAATGCTTGCACAGGATAGAAGCTCCATTACATGATCTCTGTCTGATACACCATCCAGACTGTTTCTGGTAGCACACTTAAAGCCTAAAGCCTGAGCCAGGGCATCTCTGTCAATGTTATAGGCAGTGCCAGCAAGAGCAGCTGAACCTAATGGACAGGTTGACAGAAGCTCCTTGGCATTTAAAAGTCTCAGATAATCTCTTTCAAACATCTGGATGTAGGCTAAAATCCAGTGAGTAAAGGTAACAGGCTGAGCTCTCTGCAGATGTGTATAACCAGGGAAGATACTGCCCTGATTTTCCTCTGCAACCTTTAATAACTGTTTCTGAAGCTTGTCAATTGATGACAGAACATGATCACAGGCTTTCATGCACCACAGTTTTAAATCAACTGCTACCTGATCATTACGGCTTCTGCCGGTATGCAGTTTCTTACCTAGATTGCCAACTTTTTCAATCAGACGACGCTCAACATAGGAATGAATATCCTCATCATCACACTTGGCAATCTCATCAAGATTCTCGCTGACTTCTGCGTACAGTTCCTCTAAAGCCTTTTTAAGGTCTTTGTTTTCCTGCTCAGTAAGCACACCAGCACTGTAAATTGCATCAGCCCATGCAATTGACCCCTCAATATCCTCAAGAGCAAGTCTGTAGTCAAATTTCAGAGAATCGTTGTAATCCTTGAATCTCTGATCAGGTCCCTGGGTAAATCTTCCGCCCCATAAAGCCATATATACCTCGACTTTATTATTAAATACGTTAAAACTATACAAAATACGGCTCAGAGATCACTCCCTGAACCGCATTCTACCTAAGCAGAAAGATTATTTCTTTCTGGCAGCTTCGTTAATAGCACGAATTCTGCTTGGTAATGTATATAGACGGATGAAGCCGTCACCGTCAGCCTGGCTGTATACCTGATCTGCACCGAAGGTTACGAAGTCAAAGTTGAACAGGCTGTTTGGAGAATCCTTCTGGATAATATCAATGTTACCCTTGTAAAGCTTCAGCACAACCTTACCATTAACTTCTTTAGCACACTCATCAGCAGCAGCCTGCAGAATGTCTCTCAGACGGGTGAACCATCTGCCGTCGTATACAAGCTGAGCAAACTCAACAGCTAAATGCTCACGGAATACTCTGGTTGACTTGTCTAAAACCAGCTGCTCAATAGCTCTTAAAGCCTTGTAGATAATGGTTCCGCCTGGGGTTTCATAACAGCCGCGAGATTTCATACCGACAAGTCTGTTCTCAGTTAAATCAATACGGCCGACACCATTTCTTGCACCTCTTTCATTCAGCTCTGAGATAACCTCAAATGGGGTCATGCTCTTACCATTAATCTGAGTAACAATACCCTTCTCAATGGTCAGCTCAAAGGTTTCTGGAGTATCAGGGGCCTTCTCTGGAGAGGTTGTCCATACCCATACATTCTCGGTTGGAGCATTCCAGGTGTTCTCCAGCTCTCCACCCTCAGTTGAAATGTGTAGGCAGTTTGCATCACGGCTGTAGATCTTCTTTAAAGTGGTCTTGCAAGGAATGTTGCGCTCATTTAAGTAAGCCAGTAATTCCTCACGTGACTGCAGATCCCAGATTCTCCAAGGAGCGATAACATCCAGCTGAGGAGCCAGGGCAGCAACAGCAGCTTCGAAACGAACCTGATCATTACCCTTACCGGTAGCACCGTGAGCAACAGCATCAGCACCTTCCTCTAGAGCACAGTCAACCATAGCCTTTGCAATGATAGGACGGGCAATAGCTGTACCTAACAGATATTCACCCTCATATAAAGCACCAGTCTTCATCATCTCAAAGACATAGTCTTTAACGAATTCTTCTCTTAAATCCTTGATAATGCACTTAGAAGCACCAGACTGCTTTGCCTTCTGCTCGATACCTTCAAGATCTTCACGCTCCTGGCCGACATCAGCTACGAAACATACAACCTCACAGCCGTAGTTCTCCTTTAACCAAGGCACGATGGTTGAAGTATCAAGACCACCAGAATAAGCAAGAATAACTTTTTTATACTGTTTGTTTTCATGTTTTAACATTTTAAAATCCTCAAATTAAGCGTTAATCAGTTTAGAAAGTACAGACATATGGATGTGCAGACGGTTTTCAGCCTCATCAAATACAACTGATTTTTCTCCGTCCATAACTTCATCAGTAATCTCATATCCTCTATGGGCAGGCAGACAGTGCATTACAATCTGAGCACCGGACTGCTCAACTAAAGAAGAATTAACCTGATAAGGCATGTACTTCTTCTTTACAGTATCAAGAGGAGTGTTATCACCCATTGAAACCCATGTATCGGTATATACAACATCGAAGTTACGCAGCTTGCTGATATCGTTTTCAACAGCAAGTTTGCATCCGTTCTTAGCTGCAATTTCATGAGCCTTTATAAATACTGCTGCATCAGGGCTGCAGTTTTCAGGGCAGAAACAGGTAACATTTGCACCTAATATTGAACCTGCAACCAAAAGCGAATTGGTTACATTGTTACCATCACCCACATAAGCAACATTAACACCCTTTACCTTACCTAAATGCTCATAGACAGTCATATAGTCTGCCATTGCCTGAGCAGGATGATACAAATCAGAAAGAGCATTGATAACAGGTACTGAACCATACTTTGCAAGCTCAGTAAGTGTATTCTGGGAGAATACTCTGCCAACAAGGCAGTCTACCCAGCGGCATAGATTACGTGAATAATCTGCAATGGTTTCTCTCTTTCCAAGCTCACCGTTCTGAAGGTCAAGATAAACACCGTGACCGCCAAGTCTGTAGAAAGCAAGCTCAAATGTTGTTCTTGTTCTTAGTGATGGCTTTTCGAACATTATTGCACCGCTCCGACCAGCTAATACCCGGTCGTATTTCTTTGGATCCTTTTTCATATCTATAGCGGTATTAATAATGTCCCAATAATCTTCTTGGCTAAATTCAAAGCCAGTTAAAAGATGACGCATCACCAAACTCCCAAAATGAGGCAGGAATACTCCTGCATGGATAAAAAATACAATCTTGAATAGAGTGTCTAGCTACTAGAATAAGCAAAATTGAAAGGGATATAAATGTATTGTTAATTTTGCATCATATTTGTGCATAGTTTATTCAGGCGGTTTTTCTATGATGCAACAGAGGCATGTAACGAAACGGCATAAAATGGCGTTTCGCTCTTATTGTACTAGAGGTAGTTGAGTTTTCTCATGGCGAGAGTTAGACAGGCGATTGCTCTTGATTCCGTCAGAGGAGAATCAACATCAAAAATTAGATCCCTAGCCTCGGCAGGTGAGACTTTTACAATGGCAATAGGTTCAGGTTCATCACCTACAAGAATCTTAGGATAGAGGTCGGTACACAGATAGGTAAACATCCTAAGCTGAAGCATACCAGGGGCCACTGTCATTTCCCTGCGCAGAAGAACGATATTTTTTGCTCCGAAGCCTATTTCCTCTTCAAGCTCGCGGTTGCAGGCTGTTACCCCATCCTCTCCGGCATCAATTTTCCCTTTAACAAAACCTAGCTCATAACGCTCGAAGCCACAGGCATATTCCGAGGTAAGATAAAAATCATTTCCATCAAAAGGAACAGCAAGGATTGCTCCGTTTCCACCGCTTAATCTTTCATAGGTTCTGCGGGTATTGTTTGAAAACTCCAGATCAAGCTCATCAACTGTAAAGAATCTTGATACCTTGTTTCTGCGTCTCTCAAGAATCTTAGGAACAGGCTTTTCTAATGCAGAAAGATCCATAAATAACACCATTTTTGATTAAATCATTGTTATACTTTATCACCGAAAAAGCTTTTTTCTAAAATTTTACGCTTAAATTTGTCCTTTGCCTTAAGACTGGACAAAGTACATATTGGCTTAATCTATGGAACAGAATAATAAAGAAACAGAAGTCAGACTGGATAAATGGCTTTGGGCGGCAAGATTCTATAAAACGCGCTCACTGGCAAGAAGCATGATTGAAGGCGGAAAGGTTGACTATAACGGTGTTAAAGCCAAACCATCCAGAACCGTTGAAATCGGGGCTTTAGTCAAGGTTCTTCAGGGCAATATCCGCAGAGAGGTCGAGGTTGTGAAGATTTCAGATCAGAGAGGCCCTGCTGTCGTTGCTCAGACACTATATAAGGAAACAGAAAAAAGCATTGAGCAGAGAGAAAAGCAGATAGAACAGATTAGACTCAATTCACTGCTGGCCCCTCATCCGGATGAGAAGCCTAATAAAAAAGATCGCAGAGCTCTCATCAATATGAAATATGGAAACTAGGTAAATGCAGACATTTAATCATAACAGTATTGAAAGATTTCTTTTTGATAATCATGGTGTAAGAGGTGAAATCACCAGATTAAAGACTCCATTTGAAGATCTGATTCATGATGACTATCCTGACTGTTTGAAGAAAATAATGATGGAGCTGGCGGTATCCTCTGTGCTGGTTGCCTCAACCCTTAAAGACGGGTCTGAAATCATGGTGCAGATCAGAGGTGGAAAGGATGCTCCTTTAAAATATGCTCTGATTAATATCAGACAGGATTTAAGCTTCTACGGCTCCTGCGCACTCAAAGACAACAGTGCAGTTGAGAACAATGCATCTATTCACGATCTCTGCGGACAGGATGGTATTCTGGCACTGTCTGTTTTTCCTCAGAACGGTGTTAAGTGGCAGGGTATTGTTGCCATGAACAACGAATCAATCGGAGCCACCTTGGAGGATTACTTCAAGAACTCTCAGCAGCTTCCTACCAGGTTCTTTATCAGCACTGATCTTCAGGAAAGACAGTCCGGCGGTATTATGCTGCAGATTATCCCTGAGGTTGAAGGTAACATTGAATCATTAGAGCATTTAAGTGTTCTAAGCGCTACTTTAAGTGCCAAGGAACTGTTTACCCTTCCTCTGGATGAATCCTTAGGCAGACTGTTTGCGCATGAGGAAACCAAAGTATTTGGTGAAAAGGAAGTGCTGTTCAAGTGTATCTGCTCAAAGGGTCGCTGTGAGAATGCTCTAATGCAGCTTGATCCTGCCGAACTCAAGAATATGGCCGAGGATCCAAAGGGCACTTCTATGACCTGTCAGCACTGTGGTAAAACCTATACCTTTACTCAGGAAGAGCTTGCCTCTATGTACCGTAAGCTGTCCCAATAGGAAAATCTGTTTTAATTCAGCACATAGAGCACAAACTGAATAAAAAAATTTTATACATGCAAAAACATCATTCTGGTAAATGTCTGTGTCAACTGCCATGTTCATAAGCTGTAAGCGTTCTTACATCATAAGAACGGCTTAGACAGAAGAAGTCGCAAATAAAATGTCGAGTTTTTAAGTTACCTGCAAAGATAATCTGCAGGTTTACTAAGAATAAGATTGAGAAGTTACTAGGCAGGATTGAATTTATCCTGTCCCTGTCTGTAGCGAGGACATTTCCAGTCAACAGGAAGTTCTGAGAAAGGAGTTCCAGGATCAACATCCTGAGTACTGTCACCAAGATCCGGATCATATACATAACCGCAGACACTGCATACATATCTTCTTGAAGCAGTTGTATAGACAATATCATCTAGAGGAAGGGTTGGGTAGACAGGAAAACAGGGGAAAAGTAAGGGGGAGGGAATCTTCGGCTGCGGGCAATTCGCAGACAGTGTCTGCGAAATCATCCTACTGCTGCTCACAGTAAACACAGTCAGGACCAGCAAAGACCATGGCATAGGCTTTTACATTCTTGCCTTTAAAGTCCAGAGCGGATTTGTACTTTAAAACCTGCTCAGAGGCTTCGAAAATTGCGTTCTTTAAGGTGTTTTCACCACTATGATCT
>NZ_CACVSS010000014.1:0-35978 GCF_902756765.1 uncultured Succinivibrio sp.
GTTAAAGGTATGATGGCAAACCATAAGCTTTCCAGAGCAATCAGTGATGTTGGTTTCTACAATATCAAGGAAAAGCTTATCTACAAAATGGAGTATAAATGTAGGAATCTACAGGAAGTGGATAGATTTTATGCAAGTTCTAAGATCTGCAGTAAGTGTGGCGCACTGAAAAAAGATTTAACGCTCAAAGACAGAGTATATGAATGTCCTGAATGTGGATTGACAATAGATCGCGATCTGAACGCAGCGATTAATCTTAGACAAAAGATAAAAATCGTAGGGGAAGCTATCTCCGAACTGAAGCCTGTAGAGCTGACGGCTCTGTTATCTGATTTAGCAATAAATGGGATAACAACCAGCAGTGTTGAAGCAGGAATTTGGTAAAAGCCTATAAATTTATAGCTTTTTATATATTTTTATAGGTTTTTGTAGATCCAAACTAGCGGAGTATATTCCTGGATAATTCTGATTGTCTTCAGTTATGTTTCTGAATTCTTTTCTAATCTCTTCGTTAGGAATGTGAACAGCAAAAATTTTGTCGTTATCAATACCTTTTAGTTCTGAGTCAGGAACAATCGCTAGATAACCCAAATGAATCAGAAGAGTTAAAACATCGTTCTTGGTTTCAAAGGTTGTCATATCATTGTGGAATTTTGCAGTATTTACAACAACCTCATTACCTGCAATAAGTTTTACAATCTCGTCTCGAAGTCCTTCCATATTTAAATCAATATATCTGCGAAGACTCTCAAATGTTTCTGTCTGTGTCCAGTAACTAGAGAACTTTTTCCTTTGAATTGCTTTTACAACAGAATTTGGATTATAAAGATGCAGTGATTCATCAAAAGAATAGCCGTCATACCATTTTTTCATGGTATTAACATCAATCTGGTATGTATCGCAAAGATTGATAACTTCATCCTTTGTAAAGCCAATATATGATGCATATTCACCAGGATCAGTCATTGAATATTCATCAAACATATTAAGCGCACTGTGAGAACCGTATTTCTTGATTGGAAGAATACCTGTCATGTAGGCTAGAGCAACATAGCTCTGATCTTTTAGTAGGACTATTAGATAATCCAGGTATTTCTTTATTCCTGTAGCATCAGTTTGCTTCTCTCGCAGGATGCAGTCCCATTCATCGATAATGAATACAAAACCTTTTTTGATCTGTTCGTTTCCATCATTTGATTGCTGATAGACACAGTCTAAAACATCGTAAAGTTCTGTAAATTTACTTACATCAATTGAAGGGTACTGTTCGCAGATTTCCTCTTTTATAAAGTTATTCAGATCGTTCAGCATCTGATCAATATCATTTTTGGCTCTGGAGAGAAAACGCTGCATATTGATAAAGATGGTGTTGTATTGATTCAGGTGTTTCTTATATGAATCTGATTTTGCTATTTTTAGGTTATCAAATAGAAAGGAACTGTCTGTATCTTTTGAATAATAGGCGCAGAGCATATTTGCAGTAACTGATTTTCCAAAGCGTCTTGGTCTGCTGATACAGATGTATTTCTGGGTGGTACTGATATTTTCATTTAGAATGGCAATGAGATCTGATTTATCAATGTATATCTTTGCATTTAATGATTCTTGATATTTTTCAAATCCTGGATTTAAATATGAAGCCATTCCACTATCTCCTGCTTTTATTCTCTATTCTAGCAGATTCTTCTTGCTTATCAGCAAGCAGAGTATTGGGGCTTTAGATCTGGAGCCTTTAATATTATTCAAATTATGCTGAGAAAGAATAACTGCAAAAATAGCTCTTAGATCAGCTTCTTTCTCTGCGAGGATGATTCAATGCCTAAAGCCTCTCTGTATTTTGCTACAGTTCTTCTGGCAACATTCATTCCTTTCTCTAAAAGCAGTTCAGACAGTTTGCTGTCAGAGAGTGGCTTGCGAGGATTCTCACCTGCAATCAGATCTTTGATGAAGGACTTAACTGCAGTTGCGGAAGCGGCACCGCCGTCATCGGTTCCTACAGAGGAGGAGAAGAAGTACTTGAGTTCGAAGGTGCCCTTAGGGGTATAGATGTATTTTTCTGTAGTGATTCTGGAAATAGTGGACTCATGCATCTCAATTTCTGTTGCCACATCATTGAGAACCATTGGCTTCATTGCAGATGGTCCTTTGTCCATGAATTCAGTCTGGTGAGCAACAATACAGCGGGAAACCTTCAGTAGGGTCTCATTACGCTTTTCAAGGCTGGATATAAACCAGTTTGCCTCCTGCAGATGAGATTTAAAGAATTCCTTCTCCTGAACTGTTCTGGCCTGTTTTGAAAGCTGACTGTAGGCTTCGTTGATCCTGATGAGAGTATTGGCTGAGGAATTCAGTTCAGCTGTATAGTTGCCATCTGATGTCTTTACAACAATAACATCCGGAATAACAAAATCGGTTTTTTTGGAAGGGGCAAAATTACCTGGTCTTGGGTTCAGCTTCTGCAGAACCGCAATGATTTCCTTAAGAACATTTTCCTTAATGGACATCTTCTGACAGAGACTTCTGAAATCTCTGTTGGAAAGCAGATCTGAGTATTCTGAAATAACTTTGATGGCCAGATCTCTGTATGGGGTTGAGCTGTCCATTTCATGGAGCTGAATCAGCATACACTCGGCAGCATCTCTTGATGCCACTCCCAGCGGATCATAGTGCTGAACAAGCTTTAGAATTGCTTTGACATCATCTAGAGTGGTTTCAGGATCATCTTTCTGCACTGAGCTTAGGATATCCTCAAGTGATTCGGTGATATAGCCTGAGTCATTGATTGCATCAATAATATTCATGGCTATAAGCTTATCAGTTCCTTCAAGAGGGGACATCTCCAGCTGGAAAATCAGGTGGTCTCGTAAGGTTTCTGTGGTTTCACCCTCATAGATATCGTTGTTCTCTATGGCCAGGCCTTTGGAGCTCTTGTTGATATAGTCATCGTTACGGATTAGCTCATCTTCTTTAACAGAGGTGACGTTGTTTTCTTCAACAGCTGTATCCTCGTTTGAGGTACTCTGACTTTCTGATATGGATGAAGAATTGGAATCTCTGAAAGGATCGAAATTCTCGTCTCCATAATTGTCATGTTCAATCATGGAGTCTGAGGTATTGCTTGCTGAGGAATCGTTGTCGAAGGGATCAAAGCCGTCGGAATCTGACTGCTCTTTTTCCTCAAGAGCTTCTAATGACTCGTCATTTGAGTCAGAAGAGACTTTCTCTAAAAAGGGATTTTCTTCAAGAACCTGCTGAATTTCCTGCTCAAGCTCAATAGATGACAGCTGCAGCAGCTTGATAGCCTGTTGCAGTTGAGGCGTCATTGATAATGTCTGAGTCTGAGCTGTTCTTAATTGCAGCGCGTTTCTTATTCCTGCCATAAATCCCTTATGTTTTATTACATTGAGAAGTCTTTTCCTAGATATACATCCTTTACTTTTGTGTTGCTTAGAACTTCGTCCGCAGTACCCTGCGCGATAATCTGTCCTGCATTAACTATATATGATTTTTCACAAACATCCAAAGTTTCACGGACATTATGATCTGTAATTAAGATGCCGATCCCTCTATTTCTCAAATGAAGGATAATCTCTTTAATATCGTTAACTGAAATAGGATCAACACCTGCAAAAGGCTCATCCAGCAGAATGAATTTAGGATCAGCGGCCAGAGCTCTGGCGATTTCAACACGGCGTCTCTCTCCACCAGACAGGGACATACCGGAATTGTCTCTTAGTCTTGCAATGTTGAATTCTTCTAGCAGCTCATTAACCTTTTCTTCACGCTGAGCCTTTGTCAGATTAGGTACAAGCTCCATAACGCCCATCAGGTTCTGATAAACAGTAAGCTTTCTGAAGATGGAGTTTTCCTGTGGAAGATAGCCAAGACCGGCTCTGGCTCTGGCATGCATAGGCAGAGAGGTAATATCCTTGCCGTCGAGAATGATGTTTCCGCCTTCAGAGGAAACAATACCAACAATCATGTAGAAGGATGTTGTTTTTCCTGCTCCGTTAGGACCTAAAAGGCCAACGATAGAACCGCTCTCAACATCTAGGCTGACATCTGAAACAACAGTTCTTTTCTTATAGGTTTTCTTTAAATGTAAAGCCTGTAATATACTCATTCTTATTTCCGGTAGGTATTATTTTTTCAGTTCCTGAGGCAGGAATGTGCTCTGTACTCTTCCGCCCTGGCTGTTTTCATTTGATGCTTTTAACTGTCTTGTTACAGTATTGTACTCAATTCTCTCGCCATCAACATGAGAGTTGTCTTGCCAGATTGTAGCTCTACCGATAAGGATCAGCAGATTCTTCTCTGGCAAATACTGAATAATTGATGACTGAGAGTGAACCAGCTTGCCGTCATCCTGGAGCTGTTTAAAGGTCGCAGGTTTGCCGTAGGCTTTAACTTCCTGGAGTTCACCCTTACTGTTTCTGGATAACTCAGCCTTATCAGCATGCAGTTCCATACTGCCCTGAGTGGCAACTACATCCTTGATAAAAATAGCTTTGTTGGATTCAAAATCTGCAATCTGCTCCTTTGAGATAATATTCAAAGGCTGCTCAGTATCGTCCTTTAATGCATATGCGCTTTGTGATGCAAGGGCTATCATCAGTAGAACTAACTTAGTCTTTCTTGCTCTTTGGATAATATGTAGCATGTGGTTTTCCCTTATAACTCATCACATTATTTGATAGATTGAATTTAAAATTGGTGCCTTCGGTCTGGAACACATGTCCGTAAATGGTTACAAGATCTTTGGAGGTTACTTCATCAGTTGCAAAGCTGTAGACAAGATTATCTGCAGTTGCCTTGTCGATGACTGCATCCTTAAAACCAGGATAGATGACTACATCGCCATTTACAATGGCGTAGTCATTGGACTTCATTTTGCCTTTCTGGCCCTTAAGATGCCAGATATTAGGATTGTCAGCATCCTTGTAGTTGTAAGCTGTGATCAGCGGATCATCAAAATGGTACATATTTCCCTGATCGTAGAATTCTGTTCTGCTTGCAATCATGGTTCTGGTTATTTTTCCTGTTTTATCAAACAGGGTTCCGTTAGAGTCTGTTGCAATAAATGTAGGCAGCCCAGACATATCCTTAACTTCCTGTGTTTTTAAAGTTAAGGTATAAAGGTAAATGGCTGACGATATGAAAGCAAAAAGTACCGTAATCAGTATCGATTTTTTAGTAACGTTCATCTACAAATCCACCATCCGGATTCAGGATCCCCTTTGACATTAAAATCAGATCGCACAGTTCTCTTACTGCACCATAGCCTGCATTACAGGTAGTTATATAATCAACCTGTGATTTGATGAAAGGATGGGCATCATGGGGACAGACACTTAAACCGGCAATTCTGAACATTGGCATATCATTGAGATCATCTCCGATGCATACTGCCTCATCCGGAGATATATTCAGTTTTTCACATAAATTTGTCAGGGCAGTGTTTTTTGATTTCTCTCCCTGAATGATGTGCTGAACCTTGAGATCCTGCATGCGTCTTGCAGTCAGATTTGCCTCTCTGCCGGTGATAACTGCACACTCGATTCCTTCTTTAACCAAAGTATGGATTCCAAAACCGTCCTTAGTATTAAATCTTTTTAACTCTAGATTTTCATTGTCATAGATAATGCCGCCGTCAGTTATGGTTCCGTCCACATCAAATGCCAAAAGCTTGATGGTTGACAGACGGGTCAGAAATTCTGCGTCAACTTTTCCATAGCAGGTATTAACGGTAGTAACTTTTTTCATATTATTCCGGTATTTTCTTTGGATAAAAATCATCCAGATGTAAAAATAAACTCAGTACATTTTTCAATGTACCAACTTTAAGTTTAATTGATAAATTAAAGACTAGAAAAAACATGCGTAATTATAACAACTATTAATGTGATTTTGCGACCAACAATATTCATATTGTTGTCTCTATATATGGACAATTTCGCCTATACTGAATTTATGTGCCTTATTAATTTGGTACAATGCAGGTATCATAAGAGATTAATTTTGAGTATTTTTATCGGGTATCTGTTTTTTACCTATACTCTGATTAAATTCTCTGTTATCCGTATATAAAAAAAATTAAATGTGTTTATGAGTGAAATCCTAAACGAAGATAGTCTTATTAAAGTTAATAACGTATCTTTCTCGTATGCCAGTAAGCAGATTTACAAGAATCTGTCGCTGAATATCCCTAAAGGAAAAATTACAGCGATTCTCGGACCTTCAGGTACTGGTAAAACTACGATCCTAAGACTGATAGGTGCACAGCTTGTCCCAGATGAGGGGACAATCGAATTTGACGGCATCAACGTTCATTCACTGAAAAGAAATGAGCTTTATGAACTCAGAAAAAGAATGAGTATGCTTTTTCAGAGCGGAGCTCTGTTTTCAGATATGAATGTTTTTGACAATGTCGCTTTTCCTATCAGAGAACACACAGCTCTTCCTGAAGAGTTGATTCATGATGTAGTTTTAATGAATCTTGAGGCCGTAGGAATGAGAGCTGCTGCCTATCTGTACCCTTCAGAGCTTTCAGGCGGTATGGCACGACGTGCCGCACTTGCCCGTTCTATTGCTCTGGATCCTGATCTCATCATGTATGATGAGCCTTTTGTTGGTCAGGATCCTATTACCAAAGGCGTACTGGTTAAGCTTATTGCTGATATCAACAAATCCTTAGGCAAAACTTCAGTTGTTGTAACACACGATGTGAAAGAGATACTCGAAGTTGCCCACTATGTCTATATTCTTTCGGAAGGTTCGGTTTTAGGAAGCGGAACTCCACAGGAGATTGTAAACAGCAGTGATCCTAGAGTTATTCAGTTTATTCAGGGCGATTTTGATGGTCCTTATGCTTTTAAACTAAAAGGCTCTCAGAATTATATCGAGGAGCTGTAATGTTAGAATTATTTGGTATTTTAGGAAGATATGCGTTGAAAAAGATCTCCTCTTTAGGGAGATCTACAATCATTTTTCTTCATTCAATCATAGCGATACCTAACCTAAAAAAATCATTTCCTTTACTGATAAACCAGATTTATTTTGTTGGTGTTCAGTCCATCATTATCATTCTGGTTTCAGGACTGTTTATCGGAATGGTTTTAGGTCTGCAGGGCTTTAATATCTTAAAGGATTTTATGGCTACAGGTTCTCTGGGAACCCTTGTGGCTCTGTCTATCATCAGAGAGCTTGGCCCTGTGGTTACCGCACTGCTGTACGCAGGTAGAGCAGGTTCTGCACTGACAGCTGAAATTGGTCAGTTAAAGGCTTCTGAGCAGCTTTCAGCCATGGAAATGATGGCGGTTGATCCTCTCAGACGAATCATTGCTCCAAGATTCTGGGCCGGTCTTATCAGTATGCCTATTCTCTCGTTGCTTTTCTGTCTTATCGGTATATATGGCGGAAAGCTTGTTGGTGTTGACTGGCTTGGTATTGACGATGGTATTTTCTGGTCAGGTATGCAGGCCAGCGTCGATCTTACAGAGGATCTGGTTCCAATGATTATCAAAGCTGCAGTCTTTGGTTTTGTCTGTACCTGGATTGCTCTTTTCAACGGTTATGACTGCCGTCCAACTTCTGAGGGTATCAGTAGAGCTACCACCGCTACAGTTGTGCAGTCATCATTAGCGGTTTTAGGTCTGGATTTTATTCTTACAGCATTAATGTTCTAGTAGGTAATTAGTAATGAAATATTTAAAAACAGAAATCATGGTTGGCATTTTCATGCTGTTAGGCATTATCGCTGCATGTGTTCTTGCTCTGCAGGTTGCAGGTCTGGTATTAAATTCCAAAGCAGAACTGTATACAGTCTATGCCAAGTTTGAGAATATCGGTTCATTAAGATTACGTGCTCCTGTCAGAATCGGCGGTGTTGCCATCGGCAGAGTTACCGCCATCAATCTTGATGGTGAGAGTCTGACTCCGGTTGTAAGTATCGGTATCGAGAAAAAATTTGATAAAATCTCCAGCGAATCAAAAGCCAGCATTCAGACCTCTGGTATTATCGGTGAGCAGTATATTGCCATTACTCCAGGCTTCTATGATGAGGATCTTGGAACCACCTATCTTAAGAATGGTGATTACATCACCGACACCGGTTCAGCTGTCGTGCTTGAGGATCTGATTTCAAAGTTTTTATTTAATTCCTCACAGGATGCCGAAAAATCAAAGGCTAGTGCTGCAGAGACAACCACAGATTCAAACACTGATTCAACTAAGGAATAGGGTAGTTTTACTATGAAAAAGATTATTGCGCTTTTATCAGCTTTTATCGTTCTTATGTTCAGTTTCACCGCTCAGGCAAATTTTGACATGAGCAATCCTTATCAGCTGGCAAATGATGTTGCTGTAAATACCGTCAAGGAAATTAAAGCCAACAAGGATAAGATTTCTGACAATGCTGTTTCCGAGAAGATCATTCAGGATAATCTGTTCCCTTATATCGACATCAAATATGCAGCCTACAAGGTAATGGGAACCTCTCTTAAGACTCTTTCCAAGGAAGACAGAGAGAAGTTTACCAATGCATTTGAAAAATACATGAAACAGAGCTTTGTTTCAGTTCTTTCAAAGTACACCAATCAGGAAATTGTTCCTTCAGAGGTAAAGAGTGTTCCTGAAAGTGAGTCTCTGGTTTCTGTAAAGATGATTATCAGAGAGAGCGGTAAAAAGGATTTAGAGCTGGTTCTGAAGATGCGCAAGAATTCAAAGACCGGTGAGTGGAAGGCCTTTGATCTTATCGGCGAGAACATTTCCATGCTGGATGCCAAGGTTTCAGAGATTTCTCCAATCATTAAGAATCAGGGCGTAGATGCAGCCATTGCAAAACTGAATTCAACAGATAACAAATAAGCAGAGTTCCTGGTGGGTTATGGATAATCTTACAGAATTAACCTTTACTACTGTGCCAAAGCTGTGGAAACAGCGAGATGAAATCTTCAAGAATTCAGTTTTTGATATGCAGAATATCAGAAAGATTGATGCGGCCGGTGCTGCCTATCTGGTGCAGTGGGCCAAGTCTTTAGACAGTAAAAAGATTAAATTGCTTAATGTTTCACAGACTGCAGTAAATTTGATCACAACTTATAGACTTAATGAGATTTTAGAAATCAAGAAGTAACTTATGGCAGAACAGAAACATTTTGAAGGCTTTGATGCCGCCCCTGCAGAGGAGAGCCGCAGTGCTCACAAGCGAGAGGCTCAGGCAATCAGAAAGCTTGTGGAAAAGATAGCTGATCTTGGTGATCAGAGCTTTAAATCCCTGGTTATTCCTCAGGATGTCAAGGATGCTCTGATTATTGCAAGAAAACTCAAGCCAAAATCAGATGAAAGACGCAGACAGCTTCAGTATGTGGCTAAGCTTCAGAGAGCCTATGACGACTCTGATCTTGAGCAGCAGGTTAATATGCTGGGTGCCTCATCAAAGGTTGATCCTAATGCCCTAAAGCTTGAGAAGTTAAGAGAGAAGCTGATTACCGGAGGAATTGAGGTAGTTAACGCCTTATGTAATCTGGCAGCTGAAATTGACAGAAACAAGCTTAGAAACCTGGTTAAGAAGGCCAAGGAAGAATCCGCTAAAATCGAATCTGAGGAAGTGGCAAAGCCTAATTCCAGAGCTTTGTTCAAATATGTCAAAACTGAACTTGCAAAGGCAAAGGTTCAGATCCCAGACGACCTCATCAAGTAATCCTGATCTGACGTCTTTGCCTTTGGTGAAGACGTTAGAATTCTATAGGTGATTCTACAGAGAAATCCTTATCTGAAATCGGCATAAAGCCAATCAGTACATTCTGCTGCTCACGGAAGGCTGGAACCCATTTCTCGTTCCAGACCTGAGTGGTTACAAACTGAGGCTTGAAACCTTCCATGCCGTTTTTCTCAGCATAGCCTGCAGCAAGTTCCTCATGTGACCATACAGGAAGAATACTGAAAATGTTATGATCCTCATCTTCCTCTGTATCTTCAAGAATCAGTGGGCCTTCGCTATCAGCAAGAATGTAGAAGCCATTTTCTTCTTTGGCAACTCTCATAAACATTGCCTGTCTGTATTCTGCATTTAGAGACTGGATTGCCTCATATTCTTTTTCTGTAAGTTTTGCCATATAGTCTCCTAATAGCCTCTTTCTAGTATTGGTTTTAAAAACTGCCCGGTAAATGATTCTCTACATTCACTGACCTCTTCAGGAGTACCGCAGACGATTATATTTCCGCCGTTACGTCCACCTTCAGGTCCTAGGTCGATAAGATAATCTGCAGACTTGATTACGTCAAGATTATGTTCGATTACTATAACAGTATTTCCCTGATCTCTTAATCTGGTCAGAACATCCAGTAACAGTCTCACATCTTCAAAGTGCAGACCTGTAGTAGGCTCATCAAGAATGTAAAGAGTCTTACCGGTAGCCTTCTTTGACAGTTCTTTAGAGAGCTTGATTCTCTGAGCTTCACCGCCTGAGAAGGTTGTAGCAGACTGACCTAGGGTAATGTAGGATAGGCCCACGTCCATCAGTGTCTGCAGCTTAGATGCGATGGAAGGTACTGCCGAGAAGAACTCTAAAGCCTGCTCAATGTTCATGTCCAGAACATCGGCGATAGTCTTGCCTTTATATAAAACTTCAAGAGTTTCTCGGTTATATCTCTTACCGTCACACTCTTCGCATTTTACATAGACATCAGGCATGAAGTTCATGGAAACCTTGATGGTTCCATCGCCCTGACAGGCTTCGCATCTACCTCCCTTTACGTTAAAGGAGAATCTGCCAGGAGTATAGCCTCTTGCTCTTGATTCAGGAGTTTTTGCAAACAGGTCTCGTATATCAGAGAACAGTCCTACGTATGTTGCAGGATTGGAACGAGGAGTTCTGCCGATAGGACTCTGATCAATACAGATGATCTTGTCAAAATGCTCAAGTCCCTCTATCTCTCTGAATGGAGCTGGATCATCATTTGCTGTGACTCCGTTTAGTTTACGCTCGGCAATTCTGACCAGGGTATCGTTAACCAGTGTTGATTTGCCAGAACCTGAAACGCCTGTTACTACCACGAAGCATCCAACAGGGAAGGATACGTCGATATTCTTGAGGTTATTGCCGGTACATCCCTTTAAAGTCAGGAGCTTTGATTTCTTTGGTTTGATTCTTTTCTTTGGAATTTCAATGCGTCTCTTGCCTGAGAGGTATTTACCGGTCAGGGAGTTTTCGCATTTTTCAATTTCATCAACTGGTCCCTGAGCGATTACTTCGCCACCGTTGATTCCGGCTGCAGGACCGATATCTATAATCTGATCTGCAGCTCTCATGGTATCTTCATCGTGCTCTACAACAATAACTGTATTGCCGATGTCTCTCAGATTCTTCAGGGCATCAAGGAGCTTTGAGTTATCCCTCTGATGAAGACCGATACTAGGTTCGTCCAGCACATACATAACACCGGTCAGACCTGCACCGATCTGACTTGCCAGCCTGATACGCTGGGCTTCACCTCCGGATAGGGTTTCAGCTGAGCGCGACAGAGTCAGATATCCAAGTCCAACGTTTATCAGAAATCCCAATCTGGCTCTGATTTCCTTTAATACTCGTGAGGCAATATTCTTTTCCTGCTCTGTAAGCTTTATTTCGGAGAAGAACTGATAGCACTCCTGTATTGAGTAGTTATTAATCTCTGGTAAGGATTTATTGTTAACAAATACGTTGCAGTATTCCTTCTTCAGCCTTGCGCCATGACAGTCAGGGCAAGGCAGTGGTCTCATCAGTTTTGAAATATAGACTCTTACATACTCAGATTCGGTTTCGCGTGATCTTCTCTCGTAATTAGGAATAACACCCTCAAATGGCTCAAAGCTGGTCTGGGATTTCTTTCCTCCAGAGTAGACCATTTTCATAGGAATGGCTGTAGTGCCAGTTCCATACATGAGCAGATCAACTTCCTTTTTGGTAAGCTCACTAAATGGTTTCTGAAGATCTATATCGTAATAATCGGCAACAGCTTCTAATTCCTTATAATAGAAAGGATTTCTTCTGTCCCATCCTAGAATTGCTCCCTCAAATACGGATTTGGTTTTATCAGGAACGATCTTGTCGATATCCAGAACCATCATTGCACCTAAGCCTTCGCATTTAGGACAGTATCCGTGTGGATTATTAAAGGAGAAATCTCTTGGTTCTAATTCTGGAATTGAATAGCCGCAGATAGGGCATGAGTAATGAGATGAGAACAGAATCTCATCCTCTTTTTTATGCTCCTCCATTGGACAGACCACGGCAATACCGTCAGAGTATTTGAGCGCGGTTTCAAAGGAATCAGCAAGACGCTGTTTTAAATCTGGCTTAACCTTGATTCTGTCTACAACAATATCAATATCATGCTTTTCTCTTAAAGCCAGATCTGGAGGATCGGAGAGATCGCAGATTTCTCCATCGACCCTGGCGCGGATAAAACCGTCTTTAGCCAGATCAGTAAACAGCTGTTTATATTCGCCCTTTCTTCCTCTTACCACAGGAGAGAGGATCATAATCTTGGTTCCCTCAGGCTGTTCCATAACCGCATCAACCATCTGGCTTATGGTCTGAGCTTTCAGAACCGTGCCGTGTTCTGGACATCTTGCCTCTCCGATTCTTGCCCAGATAAGTCTTAAATAGTCATGAATCTCTGTGATAGTACCGACTGTTGATCTTGGGTTGTGGGAGGTGGCCTTCTGCTCAATGGAGATAGCAGGGGATAGACCTTCAATTGAATCAACATCAGGTTTGTCCATCAGGGATAAGAACTGACGGGCGTATGCAGAAAGAGATTCCACATAGCGACGCTGTCCTTCTGCATAAAGAGTGTCGAAGGCAAGAGATGATTTTCCTGAACCTGATCTTCCTGTGATTACGCAGAGTTTGTTACGTGGAATTGTCAGATTCAGATTTTTCAGATTATGGGTGCGGGCACCGCGAATTACGATTTTATCCATTTGTATAATTGATTTTTATTAAAGTCGATTTTGTAATTTTACCTTAAACAATTCATGGAGGATAAAAGAAAAGACGACAAAATTAATCAGTAATGATTTCTATTAGAGATAATTATGCATTGAAGTCATACTATGAGAGCACTGAAAATAATCTTTATTGAATTATGTTTCATTGAAATATATTTCAATGAATTATGTTTCAACATAATTCCTGCCCAATTTTTTTGATTATCTTTCTTTGTTCTGAAAATATTTAAATCAAAAAAAATTTACCGCACAGTTCTTATCTAATCTTATTGAAAAAAAAGAAAAAAAAGATTTAAGCTAAATGACATGCATTGTAAGTGGGTATTTTTGGGTATGCTTAAATGCAGGAGCAAATTTTTCAATGCAATAATATACAGGCTAATAATAATCATTTTGCTGTACCAAAGAGATTTCTTCTCCGAGGACAGTCTATTTATAAGGATTTAATATGACTCGTGGAGTTAATAAAGTAATTCTGATTGGTAATCTTGGAGATGAACCTGTATTTAGAACAACTGGTTCAGGTACTGCAGTTGCCAATGTTTCAATGGTTACCAATGAGGTTCGTCGCAATGCAGAATCCGGTCAGATGACAGAGATAGCTGAATGGCATCGAGTTGTTTTATGGGGAAGACTGGCAGAAATAGCTCAGAAATGGCTACATAAGGGATCACTGGTATACGTGGAAGGAAAACTTCGTACCAGATCTTTTACCGATAAGCAGAATGTTAAGAAAAGTGTTACAGAAATTGTAGCAGATGAGCTACAGATGCTTGGTTCTTCAAAGGCTCACTCGGAGAGTGATTCTTTCTCATCACTGAATAACTCTATTAGAAACAATCCTGCTCAGCCTGATAATTCTCCATACGGAAATCCTTCAGCACAGCCATCATTTCTGAATGATTCATCTTTTATAAATCAGAAACCAGCATCATCAAATCCTGAACCTGCTATTGTTGTGGATGGAAATGATGATTCTGACGATCTGCCATTCTAAATATTAATTGAGATGCCCCTCCCGGGGGGGGCTCTCTGTCCTTTTATATCCGCGTAAAACTTTTTCTTTATTTTTTTTCTTTGTTACATAACCGCAAATAGTGGACTGATTTTAATTTATGTCATCCAACTGATTAACATACTGATTTAAAAGATATTTATTAGAATAATTAGCATAAAAATCATTCTTTAATGTGATAACAATTACGATTATTTAAAGGTTTCTACCAAATATTTGAGGGGGGTTATTACAAGGTTCATAATGTTTACAGTCACCGTCTGAAGCTTGCCGATCGCTATCAGCTGGATTATGCAGAGCGAAAGCCCTTCTATGCCGGACTTGGTGGTGAATATGAGTTTGACGGCAAGTCTGAGCTGACTGTAGAAACCGATGTTAAAGCCAAACCATCAAAACTTGACGGTTATAGAACCTGTGTTGAAATAGGTTTTCTTGTCAAGCCGGATGAGAATCTGAGAGGATTAAGTCTGGATTTAACCTTGAAAGGGCGTTATGGTGCCGAGTATCGCGACATCTATTCAAATGCTGAGCTGAAATACTATTTCTAAATCAGATTAAGTATTCTTCAACATGATAGCTCGCAAGTCCCGGTTTTACCGGGATTTACGAGTTTTTTGGTATATGTGTTAAGCCTCTTTCTTCTCGGCTGTCCATGGCAGTTTAAAGGCCTGAACAATATCTCTCAGAGAGTAGCAGGTCATAAAGAAGGCGCTTACAGGAATTACCATGTAAAAATACTTCTTCTGCAGCCAGGTGATGGTCAGCATGTAGGACTGAGCGCGGCATACCAGCACAAAGCCGTAGTAGCAGATGGTTGCGTACATGATGGCTTCAATGATTGTGGAGATGATTCTGCAGATTTTGCCGGCAGGGGTACCTACGATTCTGTCAGTTATTACATCAACAATAAAATGTCCTCTGGTTCTCACCAGTTCCTGTGCTCCAAAGAAAATTACCCATACTAAAAATAGCTGAGTCCATTCATCAGTCTGGGTGAAGTTGTATATAGGCACAAATCTGACGAATACGTTCAGAAGGAACATCACAAAGATGATCATCATAGATGCTATGCAGATAAAACGTGTTACCCTGCTGACTATGGCATCTATGCCTTTAAGCAGATTTAATACTGTGTTCATATATCAGCCTCAGTTAATCAGATGTCCAAGACCTAGAGTTACAGGTCCGCAGAAGGCTACCAGAATTGCCACAGCAATCATGATCAGAACATAGCCAACTGCCTGTTTAGCAATAGCCATTACCTTTTCTCCGGTAATTGAAGCCATAACATACAGATTCAGTCCCACCGGAGGCGTCAGAACTCCAACGGCAAGGGAAATGCACATTACAATACCCATCTGTACTACGTCATAATGGAAGGCTTTTGCCAGAGGCACAAAGATAGGAACGGTAATCAGCAGAATTGCGGTTCCCTCCATGAAACAGCCCATTAAAACCAGTACCAGAATGATAATCAGCAGTACAGGAATAATTGAGGTGAAGCTTTCGGAAATAAAGGCAATTGCCTGCTGAGGAATACGTGTATACAGCAATACGTACTGGAAGAAACCTGCAGTTGCAATAATAAACATTACCTTTGAAGTCTGTTCTACGGTTTCCCAGAATATTTTTGGTAAATCCCTGATATGCAGAGTGTGGTAAACAAAGAAGCCTAAAACCATTACATAGAAACTGGCAACAGCGGCTGCTTCAGTCGCGGTGAACAGGCCTGCAAACATACCGCCTATGACAATGACAGGAGTCATCAAGGCTAAAAAAGCTTTCTTGAAGGCATCATAGCGTTCAATCCAGGGTACAGGATCTTCTTTTGCATAACCGTTCTTGTAGCTTACATATGATGACCAGGACATAAAACCGATACCCAGCAGCAGACCAGGCACAATTCCTGCCGCAAACAGGGAATTAACGGAGGTCTGTGTCAGTCCTGCGTAAAGAATCAGGGTAATGCTTGGAGGAATAATAGGACCTAAAGCTCCGCCTGCAGCAATGGTTGCACAGCAGAATGGTTTTCCATAACCGCACTTTGACATCTCTCCGATGGCAATCATACCAATACCGGCGGCACAGGCTGCGGCAGAACCTGACATGGCAGCCATTACCATACAGGCAGCAATTGCAGCATTGGACAGACCGCCCCATCTATGTCCAAGGCAGGCTCTTCCAAAGCCAAACAGACTGCCGGATACACCGCCTACATTCATGAAGTTTCCCATTAAAAGGAAAAATGGAATAGACATCAGAGTAATGCCGGAGACCTGATCGTACATACGCTGGGGAATAAGAAATAATTTTTCTAATCCTCCTCCAGCCAGAAGAAAGGTTGCAAGCGAGGTAAATCCCATGGTAACTGCAGTGCTTACACCAATCAGCATCAGCAGCAGTACGCCTGCAAAGATAAAGAACATGATCATATTACGTTCCGTATTTTGAAATCAGGAAGGTAATCTATTTTAATTTCAGATAGTTACCTTCCATAAGATGACAGCGAGAATGACAGGTTAAATCAAATCAGACAGTCTACTTGTTGTCTGCAACAGCCTTAAGCAGCTTGTCCATTTCTTCCTGTCCGGATAGTTCTCCGATTTTCTTGTAGGCTGGTGCCATCTTGTCAATGAATGACTGTCTGTCAGGAGTGGTAACGTTCATTCCCTTCTCTTTTAGCTGTTCAATCACCTTGGCTTCGCCACCGGAGATTTCTTCACGGGTAAGATTCTGTGCCTTGATGGCCTCTTCCTTTAAGATCTGTTTGAGTTCATCTGACTGAGCGTCGTAGGTGTCCTTGTTGATTATCAGAGCCTGACAGTCAAAATAGTGGTTGGTTAGAGCCAGATTATCCTGTGTTTCAAACAGAGAATCGGCATAAATGGTGAAAACCGGATTTTCCTGGCCGTCTACAACACCCTGCTTTAATGAGGAATATAGCTCAGAGTATGCAATCTTCTGGGTATTGGCTCCGATTGCATCAAAGGCAGCCAGTAGTCCTGCTGAAGGTGGAACGCGGATTTTTACTCCCTTCAGATCCTCAGCTCTCTTAACCACGATACCCTTGGTTGTGGTCTGTCTGAAACCATAGTCGAACATGGATAAACCATAAGCGTCATGTTGAGCAAGACCTTCATTCATCCAATCCATTACATAATTGTCGATAACCTTATGTGCATGATCGTAGTTTTCAAAGAGGAATGGAGCGGTCATGGCATTTAGTTTCTTTGAGTAGGTGGCAAGATTACCTAAGGAAACAATGGCCATATCCAGAGAACTCATGGTAATCTGCTCTGCCAGAGCTGGCTGATCTCCAAGCTCACCTGCAGGATAGACCTCAACAGTTACCTTACCTCCGGTTCTTTCCTTAACATTCTTGGCAAACTGTTCTGCTGCCTTATTATGGGCATGAGAAGTTGCGGCTGTATGAGCCAGTCTTAAGGTAATTTCCTTGAATTCAGCACTGTATGCTGCTGTTGAACAGAAGGCGCAGACTGCGACTGCAAGTGCAGTTTTTGATAGGATTTTCAACATGATAACAATCTCCGTTGTATGTTTGTTTAATATATTTTTATTGTTTTATTCTGTGATTATCAGAGCCGTTGGAAATAACAGCATTTTCTCTGGGAAAGACATTATTCTATCCACAATCAACTCTAATCGGAAAATGGAAACAGGTGATAGTAATATGTTCACAAAACCTTGTTTAATATTCACCTTTAGAACGGTATGATTAAACATTTGTGATCATAAAGAAATTTTTTTATTTCCTTACGCGCAAAACGCTCATAGACGATAGTTAAATTAGATGATAAAGCTCAGACATGGAGAAAACTGCACAATCAGTCTCCTGAAGCGTTTTGATATGTAAATAGATAAAAAGTCTAATTTGCCTGCTTGTTCTGACTGAAGTTTAGGCGTCTGTACTCACTTGGACTCATTTTCTTGAAGTTCTTGAAGATCTTTGCAAAGTAGCAGGGATCTTTAAAGCCGCAGGAGTAGGCAATCTCATTGATGCTTTCATTTTCTGTGGCAAGTCTCATGGATGCACATTCAAGTCTGAAGTTGTTCAAGTACTCGATAGGACGCAATCCTGTAATCTGCTTGAAGAATCTGCAGAAATACTTTGGACTCAGATCCAGTGTGTTTGCCATTTCATCCAAAGAGATATCTCTCTGAAAGTTGTCGTACAGATATCTGAACAGAATAGGCAACCTTCCAAACTGTTTGGTATAGTTGCCGGTAATCTGGCTTATATATGAGGTATATAGTCCTTTGTTGTAGATTTTGCCGAATGCTAAAAGCAGTGAACCGTAAGCAATTGTTGGGTTGTTCTGTTTTGGATTGGTGAACTCGAACACGTTGTCAAAGGCTCGGGTGATTTCTTCATCGGTCTGTTCTGAATAGATTTCATTTAACACAACGCTGTGTTCAGACAGTTTTTTCAGAAAACCATGTCCAGGGGTTCTGTCATCAAAAAGCAGGTTTAAATCAAATACTACACATTCATAAATACAGTCATCGTTCTCTGGTTTTCCTCCGTGAACCTTGCCTCCTTCAATGAAGATATACTGACCTGGCTTTAAATCGTAATGACGCTCATTTATATATAAAGAGAAAGTTCCCTGCAGAACTCGAATGATTTCAAAGTCCAGATGATAATGAAAGGTCATGGCAAACTTAGGATGATTTTTATCGATATGATAGAACTCGAAAGGACAGTCAGGAGAGCCCCTTAGAATTGTTTCCTGAATGGCATTGCTACATGAATTCATATATCAAACTCTCGTATGAATGGTGAATATATGACAATCACTTGTTTTGTCAGTGTTTATATAAAGTGTTTACCTCGATACCAGCTTATAAAAGTGAATGCATTATCAGCTTATAACCTGTTAATGTCTTTTTCTGTTATATATAAAACATAAAAGTAAAATTATCTTCACATTTCAAATAATTAGATAAGACTGAATCTGCAAATACTGCCTTATAATGATTTCTGAACTTTTTGAAAACCGTTTTACTATAGTGAACATATCACAAAATATTCTTTATAGCTGAACAGTGTTATAGAATCTGAACTTCCTCACAAAATTAATCATAATTTTAAAAATGGTGAATATTCTTATATTCATTGTGCATTTTTAACTAACGTTTACTTTTGTAACGATGCAAAATCTAGTTATATAGAGTTGCTTTATAAGGAGTGTTAACAATGAGTACAAACCGTTATATCGGTAAATATCCTGTCATAGGTATCAGACGCATTATCGATGCGCGTCTGGGACCTCTGGGTGTAAGACAGTCATTAGAAGAACAGACCATGAATATGGCCCAGGCTGCAGCCAAACTGATCAGTGACAATTTAAGATATACCAACGGTGAGCCTGTTAAGGTCATCATTTCTGAGGTAAGTATCGGTAGAGGCGCAGAGGCTGCAAAATGCGCAGCACAGTTCAAGAAAGAAGGCGTGGATATTACTCTAAGTGTTACTCCTTGCTGGTGTTACGGTGCAGAAACCATGGACATGGATCCTATGACAATAAAAGGTGTCTGGGGCTTGAATGCAACTGAAAGACCAGGTGCAGTTTATCTGGCATCTGTTTTAGCCGGTTATGCACAGAAAGGTTTACCTGCTTTTGGAATTTATGGAAAACATGTTCAGGAAGCAGATGACAAGAATATACCTGAAGATGTACAGGAAAAGATTTTAAGATTTGCCCGTGCTGCTGTTGCAGCTGCAACCATGAGAGGAAAGGCCTATCTTCAGATTGGTTCGTCATGCATGGGTATTGCCGGCTCCATGGTCAACATTGATTTCTTCGAGGAATACCTTGGCATGAGAGTTGAGTCTGTGGATGAGGTTGAACTGCTTCGTCGCATGGAAGAAGGTATCTATGATGAGAAGGAATACCAGAAAGCTCTGGCCTGGGCAAAAGAAAAGTGTCCTATTGGCTTTGACAAGAATCCTGAGTTTGTAAGAAAGTCAAAGGAAGAGACAGAAAAATCCTTTGAGTTCGTTGTTAAATCCATGGTCATTATCAAGGATCTGCTACGCGGCAATCCTGATCTTCCTGAGAAATTCGGTGAAGAGGCTTTGGGCTTTAATGCAATTGCCTGCGGTTTCCAGGGGCAGAGACAGTGGACAGATCACTGGCCAAATACAGATTTTGCAGAGGCTATGCTAAATACTTCCTTTGACTGGGAAGGTGCTCGTGAAACATTTATCACTGCTACCGAGAACGACACTCTAAACGGTGCCACCATGCTTCTGGAAAAGCTTCTGACTAACAGAGCCCAGATGTTTGCCGATGTCAGAACCATGTGGTCAGCAGAAGCTGTAAAACGCTGCACCGGTTATGATGTTGAAGGTCATGCCAAAGAGGCCGGCGGCTTTATTCATCTGATTAACTCAGGTGCCTGCGCTCTTGATTACTGCGGTGAGCTTAAGGATGAAAAGGGCAATCCGACAGTAAAACCATTCTGGGAAATGACTCAGGAAGATATCGATGCATGTCTGAAGGCAACTCAGTGGTGTCCTGCTGATAATGGATACTTCCGCGGAGGTGGTTATTCCTCACGCTTTTTGACCAGAGCAGAAATGCCTGCAACTATGGCAAGATTGAATATTGTCAAAGGTTTAGGCCCAGTGCTGCAGCTGGTTGAAGGCTGGACAGTAAAGCTCCCTGACGATGTAACCGACAAGATCTGGAAACGTACTGACTACACCTGGCCTTGCACCTGGTTTACTCCAAGAGTATGTGAAAAGGGACCTTTCAAGAATGCATATGATGTCATGAATAACTGGGGTGCCAACCATGGTGCTATCAGCTTTGGCCACATCGGTGCAGATCTGATCACCTTATGTTCAATCCTGAGAATTCCTGTATGTATGCACAATGTTCCTGAAGATAAGATCTTCAGACCAACCGTCTGGAATTCATTCGGTATGGACAAGGAAGGACAGGATTACCGTGCATGTCAGTGCTACGGTCCAATGTATAAGTAGTAGTGGACTCCTTTGACAGGCGGATCTGTTTGATCTGCCTGTACTTTATGAGAGAGAATTAACTTAATCTTAGAAGGATTTTACGATGTTAAAGGGTATTCCTCAGATTATCACTCCTCAGATGCTCTATACGCTCAGTGCCATGGGGCATGGAGACAGTGTGGTTCTGGCAGATGCAAATTTTCCGGCATACAGAATTGCATCAAATCATACCCTTGTACATATACCTAATATCTCTATATGTGAAATGCTCAAAGCTTTACTGCAGGTATTTCCTCTTGATCATCTGCATGAGTCTGCAGGCTATGTAATGGAGGTCGACAGTGAAGATCAGAGAAGGGGGGTAAAAACTCCAATCTGGCAGGAATATTCAGAGATACTTAGGAAAGATAATAATAAGAGCAAACAGGTATTAGGCAGCTATTCTAGAGCATCATTTTACGCTGAAGCATTGAAGGCTCAGCTGATTGTTCTTACAGGTGAGTGTGCACCTTACGCTAATCTAATGCTATTTAAAGGGGTATTAAACTGAGGCTATTATGCAGAAATCTCTAGTTAAAGCGTTACAGATATTAGAATTACTTTCAAACGGTCAGAAAGACTACGGTATTTCAGAAATTGCAGACAGCCTTGATTTATACAAGAGTAATGTCCACCAGATCCTAAATACCTTTGAACAGTTCAATTATGTAAGAAAAGATCCATCCAATCATCGTTACTCTCTATCAGTTCATTTCCTGGAAATAGCCCATAGAATCAGTTCAAGAATCACCAATCAGGAGTTTATAAGAGATCGTCTACAGGCCCTGACCAATGAGCTTGGAGAAATTACCTACTATGGTGTTCCCGATGGTTCCAAGGTAATGTATTTTTCCGGAGCTTTTCCAATGTCATCGGTTTCAAACCAGTCCGTACTGGGAATGACAGCTCCATTAGTCTGTACCGGAATCGGTAAGGCAATACTGGCTTATATGCCAGAAGAGCAGATTGACGAGCTTTTATCTAAGCCTATCGAAAAGTTCACAGACAATACCATTACAGATCCGGATAAGCTTAGAGAAGAACTAAAAAAAATCAGAAACAACGGATACAGTGTTGATAACATGGAACACGAGTATGGAGTAAAGTGTGTTGCAGTTCCTGTACTCAATCATCTTGGTCAGGTTCAGGGAGCTGTAAGTATTACCGGACCAAGTCTTCGCTTTCCAGCTTCATCTTATAAGAAATATGCTTCAAAACTTCAGAATGTAGCAGTTCAGATTGGACAGAGTTTGCTATGAAATTAGAGCATCAGTACAGCACATTCGCTATAGATACACTTCCATGTAAGATGTGTCACGCTTCAGCAGTTCTTCCTGTTACTGATGATCGTCTTTTATGCGCTTTTTTCGGAGGTTCCTACGAAGGAGAGTCTGATGTGGGAATATATCTGTGTATGCTGGATAAAGGCGTACACATAAAGCACAGCTTTATAAAGGTAAGTAATGAGGCTCACTGGAATCCCGTTCTATTTTGTGTCAGTGAAGACAGATTAGCCCTTTTTTTTAAAGTTGGGAACATCATTGCCCAGTGGTCGACATTTGTTTGTTACTCCTCCGATGGTGGAGATAACTGGTCAGAACCGGTTCCACTGATTGACGGTGACAAAGGGGGAAGAGGTCCCGTCAGAAATCCTCCTCTCAGGCTTAAATCAGGAAGGATTTTATGTCCTGCCTCAAATGAACAGGGGGAATGGCACTCCTTTGTTGATATCAGCGATGATAACCTGATGACTCTTGAAAAGAGTGCGGATATCTATGCTGATCATGAGCTGATTGCTTCAAGAAACAGGGATCTTGAAAAGAAGATTGCGGTAAGTGAACAGTCATATGGTGGTCAGGGCATTATTCAGCCCGCCTTGTGGGAAGACTCCTCTGGTGTTCATATGCTTCTTCGTTCGACCTTCGGCCGGATTCTACGCTCAGATTCTTTAGATGAAGGACAGAACTGGTGTAAACCTTATGCGGTAAATATGCCGAACAATAATAGCGGTATTGCAACATCCTATTATAAGGATACTCTGTTTTTAGCCTGTAATCCTGTGGCTGACAACTGGGGTGCACGAACCCCAATGACTCTGTTTACATCGGAAAATGGTATTGATTTTAAGGAGGCTGTGGTGCTGGAAACTCAGAAAGCGGAGTTTTCCTATCCATGTCTTTATGTTTTGAATAATTCTCTTTACATAAGCTATACCAGCAAGAGAACAAATATACGTATACACAAGTACAATTTTGTTTAACTACATAAGGAGCATAATATGCTAAAGACTAAGACTCTGATTGCTGCTGTTGCAGTATCTTTAGGCCTGTTATCTGTATCTTCTGCAGCCTATGCGGCATATCCTGAGAAGGATATTACCGTTGTGATCCCTAAGAATCCTGGCGGTGGTACCGATACAACTGCACGTGGTGTTATCAACATGATGCAGAAAGACTTCAGTGTAAAGTTTTTACCTGTGAACAAGCCTGATGGAAACGGTATAGTCGGCATGGCTGACGTTGCCGCAGCAAAACCTGATGGATATACCTTAGGTATGGTTACTGTTGAGCTGGATATTTTCCCTCATCAGGGCAAAACCAAGCTGTCATATAAGGATTATGAGTCAATAATTGCTCCTATTGCAGCTCCTGCAGCTTTAATTGTTGCTCAGGATGCACCTTACAATTCACTGGATGATTTTGTTGACTATCTTAAGAAGCACCCTGGTGAGGTTATGATGGGCAATTCTGGTGTCGGAGCTATCTGGCATATTGCTACTCTTGCTTTTGAAAAGGAATTTGGCGTTAAGGTAAAGCACATTCCTTATCCAAACGGTACAGCTGATATCGCCGCTGCAATGGCAGGAAATCATATTCAGGGTACCCTTGCAGATCCTTCATCCTTCAAGAGCCAGATTGAAGCAGGAAAACTTAAGATCCTTGCCGTTATGTCAGCAGAACGCACCAAGATGTTCCCTAATGTTCCAACCTTCCGCGAGCTTGGTCATGACATGACTATTCGCGCATGGGCAACCCTTGTAGCTCCTAAGGATACTCCAAAGGAGGTTCTTGATGTTCTGCGTGCTTCTGCAACCAAGGCTGCAAATTCACCAGAGTTTGTTGAGTACTTCTTAAAGCAGGGCATTGATCCAACCAATATTGTTGGCGAGGAAGCTAACAAGATGATGAAGGATGACGACGCAATGTATGCTGAGTTCATTGCTCAGATTCAGAAAAAATAATTTAATACAGTAATATTCATACTGATTTCGTTCATAGGGAGGTTGAATTCATGATTACAATGAAACGCTGTAATTATATTGTGGCCGCAGTGACACTTGTTATTGGAGTGATGATTGCGTATACATCCTATGGTTACGGAATCAGTATGACAATGTTTGGACCGGGAGCAGGATTCTGGTCCTTTATCTTAGGTGTCGGTCTAATAGCGGTTGCAGTGCTGATAGTTACCGATACTCTTCGCCATTCAGAAGAATTCACAGCAGTTAAAGTTCGCATCGGAGAAAAAGCAAATTTTGAGGCATATAAGCTGATGCTTCTTTTTGGAGCCTTTGTCCTGCTATTGGAAATATTAGGCTTTTATCTTGATTCGTTTCTGTTCATGTGTGCCTGTATGTATCTTCTGGGTATGCGCAGATTTTCATCAATCATTAGTGTTGCTCTTGTATTTTTAGCTTTTGTTTTTGTGGTTTTTTCCTTATCGCTGCACATCAAACTACCACTACCAATTTTCTGGAGCTAGACTATGGATTCAATAATTCAGGCTTTAGGTATTCTTGTTACTTTTGAAAATCTAGGTCTTCTTGCAATAGGTACAGCCGTAGGTATTTTTGTTGGAGCTATGCCTGGGCTGTCTGTTAATATGGGACTGGCTCTGCTGTTTCCTATAACATTCTCCGTAGGTGGCTGGCACGGAATCATAATGCTTTTAGGTATTTACTGCGGAGCTATCTACGGCGGTTCAATCACAGCTATTCTATTAAAAACTCCTGGCACTCCGGCATCAGCCGCAACTACCCTTGATGGATATCCTATGGCAAGAGGTGGACAACCAGGACGAGCTCTTGCTATCTCAACAACAGCATCAACCTTTGGCGGTATATTCTCAACTGTATGCCTGGTACTATTTGCTCCTATGCTTGCAAAGATTGCTCTTCAGTTTTCTAAACCTGAGTACTTTGCTCTTGCGATTTTTGGTATCAGCATGATCACTTCAGTTGCTCCAGGTTCAATCCTAAAGGGAATTATCGGCTGTCTGGTCGGTCTTTGGATTGCCACAATCGGACTTGATCCAATGAGTGGAATGGAGCGTTTCACCTTTGGTACTCTGTATCTTTCAGGCGGAATATCCTTCATGCCTATTCTGATTGGTCTTTTTGCTCTGACTCAGGTCTTTATCAATGCGGAGGAAATGTATCACAGATCCACTTCCACACAGAGGATTACAATCGATAGCGTATATCCAAAATGCGATGATATGAAACTGATCTCTCCTACACTGGTCAGATCATCTGCAATAGGAACATTCATCGGATGTGTCCCTGGTACCGGTGGAGATATCAGCTCCTGGATCTGCTACAACCAGGCCAAGACCTGGGCAAAGGACAAATCTAAATTCGGCAAGGGTGATCCTCGAGGCATAGCAGCTTCCGAGTCTGGAAACAATTCGATTGTTGGAGGAGCCTTCATCCCTGTACTGACACTGGGTATTCCTGGTGACGGTGCAACTGCCATTATTCTGGGAGCCCTGATGGTCCATGGAATTCAGCCAGGTCCTCTGCTTTTCATGAATCATGCAGTTGATGTGTATACTGTTTTCCTTGGGCTTATGATTGCCAATTTTGTAATGGGCTTCTTTGGCTTCTCTCTCATAAGACTGTTCTCTAAGGTAACCATGATTCCAATGGTTCTTCTGCTGCCTATTATCTCTGTAATGGCGGTGATCGGAACCTATTCGTACGCAAATTCAATGCAGGATGTATATATCATGTTTGCTGCAGGTGTAATCGGCTACTTTATGTACAAGTTTGATATGGGAGTTCCTGGAGTTATTATCGGTATTATTCTTGGAAAACTTGCAGAACAGAACTTTACCGGTTCACTTATGATGAGTGACGGTTCTCTTTCCATCTTTGTAACCAGCCCTATCTGCTGTATCTTCCTGATTCTGGCTCTGGTAGGTCTTTTATCTCCTCTCTACAAGGATTCTGTAAGACGAATTTTTGCAAAGTGATTTTCTTCCGATTATTGAGTTCCACAGAACATTGTTTTTTCTGTGGAACATCATCTTTGTGATCCTTATTCTAAAATTTATATTCCTGCTCTGAACAACAGGAATAATCACTCCAACTTTCAATTCCACATTAATCACAAAATACGCATTCATAAAGGAAAAATTTAATACATATCAGATAAATCTAAGCAAAAGATTTATGTACGTGTGATATACTTTTTAGCAACCTGTTGTGTTGAACAGTAAAAAAGAAATATAGCCTTAATAATCCTGGCATTTGGACCTTAATAAATGTTTAAGAAATTACGTAGCATGTTCTCAAACGATTTATCAATCGATTTAGGAACTGCAAATACTCTAGTTTATATCAAGAATAAAGGTATCGTGTTAAACGAGCCTTCTGTTGTGGCTGTTCGTCTGGATAGAAATGGTGGAGCTCAGCGCAAAGTTGATGCTGTAGGTAAGGCCGCAAAGACAATGTTAGGTCGTAGCCCTGACAATCTGGAAGTTATTCGTCCAATGAAAGATGGTGTTATTGCAGACTTCCAGTACACAGAAAAAATGTTGCAGTACTTTATTTCAAAGGTTCTGCAGGGCTCCCATTTTATGCCATTCAAACCAAGTCCACGTGTATTGGTTTGTGTTCCATGCGGTGCAACTCAGGTTGAGCGCAGGGCAATTCGTGAGTCTGTTGAAGGTGCAGGTGCTTCAGAAGTATTCCTGATCACTGAGCCTATGGCTGCTGCAATCGGTGCAGGTCTTCCTGTATCGGAAGCTAAAGGTTCTATGATTGTTGATATCGGTGGCGGTACTACCGAGGTTGCTATCATCTCCTTAAACGGTATTGTTTACTCAAGCTCTGTTCGTATCGGTGGTAACCGTTTCGATCAGTCAATTATTGATTATGTAAGAAATACCAAGCGTTACGAGATCGGTGAGGCAACTGCAGAACAGGTTAAGATTGAAATCGGTTCTGCTTATGCTGAGCAGGAAATGCATGAGATGGAGGTTCGCGGAAGATCAGTTGTTGAAGGTGTTCCTCGTTCATTCACTCTGAACTCAAATGAAATCCTTGAGGCTCTATCAGATCCAATCAAGGGAATCGTTGCTGCAGTCCGTACTGCCTTAGAGAAGTCTCCTCCAGAGCTTGCAGCTGATATCGCTCAGCACGGCATGATGCTATCTGGTGGTGGTGCATTACTTCACAACCTTGATAAGTTATTACGTGAGGAAACAGGTATTCCTGTAACTATTGCAGAGGATCCTCTAACCTGCGTTGCTCGTGGTGGCGGTAAGGCCCTTGAGATGTATGACGCTCAGGACAACGAGATTTTTGACTAATTAGTACATAATTATTATTACTGATGTGGGATGGCAGCATTAACCTTTATTTTAGGTGTCAGGTCATCCTGCAGTAGAGGTTTTTATGAACTCCCATCATCCGTGATGGGCGTTTTGTTTTGATGAAGGATTTGATTTGAAAAGCTCAGATCAGCAGAATTCTCTAGTTCACTTCCGATTCGGATTTGTCCTGCTGTTAACTCTTGTGGTTATGGCTCTGGATGTCCGCTCTAAATTTTTGTCAGATTTCAGATATTACGTTGAATCTGCCTTATATCCCGTACTTGTTTTTGCTGATTCTCCACATTCTGTGGGTAAGATGATGTCTACCCAGTTTAAGAGTCACTCTGAACTTATCAAAGAGAATGAACAGCTTTCCACAGAAAACTTCATGCAAAGAGCCAATACTCTAAGACTTAAGGATCTTGAGGATGAGAATCAGGCTTTGCGCAAGCTTTTAAACTCTCATGTAAGACAGAATATCAAAAGACTGTTTGCTGAAGTTATAGACGTTGATCCTGATCCATATCTGAGTCGTGTGACCGTAAACCGCGGTACAAGTTCAGATGTTTATGAGGGAATGCCTGTTATTACAGACAGAGGCCTTGTAGGTCAGGTAATGGAAGCAAATTATTCTTTCTCAAGAGTTCTGCTTTTAACTGATCCTAACTGTCAGATTCCGGTTATCGATTCTAGATCATCTGTAAGAGCAATCTGTATTGGCTCTGGATCTCATGCTGAGATTATTATTAATAATGTGCCAAGAACCGCAGATATCAAGGAAGGGGATATGCTACTGACCTCAGGAATCGGTGGAGTTTATCCTAAAGGCTATCCTGTAGCTATTGTTACCTCTGTCGGTATTTCTGATTCACAGCCTTTTGCGGCAATTAAAGCAAGACCGCTGGTTGAAACTGATAAAATGCGTTATGTTCTGATGTTCGGTACCAGCAGTGATACTCCTGATGCCGAGGATTATGAACTTCAGGCTAAACAGATGACAGATGATAAGACTATTCTTCATCAGAAAAAAGTAAAAGAGCTAATTGATACCTTGTCTGTCAAGAAAAACGATAAGAATCAGAACGCAGAAAAATCTGAGGCTAAGAAATCTAACGTAGGTGGTACAAATGATTAGCGGAAAAGACAATAGAAATTCATTTCTGTTACTTTTAGTACCAATGCTTTTTGTTGGTCTGATTCTGCAGATTATTCATCTGCCTGAAGTGGTTTCTCTTAACAGACCTGATTTTCTGACTTTAATTATTCTGTTTTTCTCTATTTACAGCAATTTCAGTCTGAAAATTGAAGTAAGCTGGCTTGTCGGAATTTTTCTTGACCTTGCAACCGGAGCTCCGCTGGGAATCAATGCTCTGATTATTTCAGCTCAGATATATTTGATTACCACCCAGTTTAAGAATTTCTATAAATATAGGCTGTGGCAGCAGGTTATTATTGTTGGAATCATAAACTTTTTGGTAACTATTCTTTGTTACTGGATTGAGCATATTATCGGCAGAAGCTATTATGAGATTAATTTCCTGATCCCTTCTGTTTCTACAGCCGTTTTCTGGCCTATAGTTTATTGGATTTGTCTGATTTTATGTTCAACTTTCTCAGTCGCTTCTGATGAAAAAGAGAATCTAGATTAGATAAAATGACAAAACTAATCCTTGCATCTGGTTCTCCTCGTCGTAAAGAATTCATGAGTTATCTTGGAATCCCTTTTGATGTGGTAATTCCCAATATTGATGAATCTCCGCTGAAAGGGGAATCTCCTGACGAACTGGTTCATCGTCTATCTAGATTAAAAGCTGATTTTATTTCAAAAGAACATTCTGACTCTGTAGTTGTTGCAGCTGATACTGTTGTCTGTTTTAATGGTATGATCCTCGGCAAACCATCTTCACGAGATGATGCTTTTAAGATGATAAAAATGCTGCAGGGGCAGACACACACTGTATATACTGGAGTAACAGTACAAAAGGGCAGTCTTGTAAAAAGCAAGGTTGTCTCAACTGAAGTGGTATTCGATTCTCTGGATGATAAGTTTATTAGTAATTATGTGGCTTCCGGAGAATGTGACGATAAGGCCGGAGCTTACGCAATTCAGGGAATTGCCTCTGTTTTCATATCGGAAGTTAAAGGTTCGGTAAGTTCTGTTGTAGGATTACCAATTAACGAAGTTGTTAAGTTTTTAAGAGAGTTTGGATTAGATATCCCAATCTCAAAGGTTTGTGCATGAATACATTCGAAAAAGCCTCAAAAATCCTATGGAATAATACGGATATAAATCTTGAGGTTGCTCAGAAAGCTCTTAATCATTTGAATTCAAGAGAAATAGATTTTGGTGATCTGTTTTTTGAAAGAAGTGTGGCTGAGGGATTTTTCCTGGAAGAAGGTATTGTCAAAGGAGGATCTTTCAGCATTTCTCAAGGTGTAGGTGTCAGAGCTGTTTTAGGGGCCAAATCCGGTTTTGCCTATTCTGATGTGCTGGATGAAAAGTCTTTGATGGAGGCCTGTACTGCTGCTCACTGTATCAGTCATGGTCACAGCTGCAACCGAGAAAAGATAGTTGTTTCAACCAAAGAGACCAAACCTCTTTATGTTGACGATGATCCGATTGCCGCTATGGATAAGGCCAGAAAAGCTGAAATTCTAGAGATCCTGGATAAAAAGGCCAGAGCTCTTGATCCAAGAGTGGTTCAGGTTATGGGTAGTCTGAACTGTTCCTATTCAACTACTATGGTAATGCCTACCGATGGCCCTGCCAGAAGTGATATTAAACCGATATGCAATATAACCATAAGTGTGGTTATGGAGCATAACGGCCGCAAGGAAGAAGGCTTCGCAGCAACCGGCGGTGCGGTTTTATTCAATACTCTGCTAAAGGATGATACCTTAGACAATCTGGCTAAAGAGGCTGTAAGAATTGCCTCTGTAAACATGGAAGCTATCCCTGCTCCTGCAGGTACTATGCCTGTGGTTCTGGGTGCCGGCTGGCCGGGTGTGCTGGTACATGAGGCAGTAGGTCATGGCCTTGAAGGTGATTTCAACAGAACCGGATCTTCAGCCTACTCCGGCAAAATCGGACAAAAGGTTGCCTCAAGTGCCTGTACCATTATTGATGACGGCACTATTCCAGATCGCCGAGGATCATTATCCTTTGATGATGAAGGCACTGATACTGCATGTAATGTTCTGATTGAAAAGGGAATTCTCAAAGGTTATATGCAGGATAAGCAGAATGCCATGCTTATGAAGATGAAGCCTACCGGTAACGGCAGACGTCAGAGTTATAACTGTATGCCAATTCCAAGAATGACCAATACTTTCCTGCAGAATGGAGAGTATGACAAGGATGAAATAATTTCCTCTGTAAAAAAAGGAATTTATGCAGTTAACTTCCGTGGCGGTCAGGTAGATATTACCTCCGGTGAATTTGTTTTCTCTGCCTCAGAAGCCTACCTTATCGAGGATGGCAAGGTAACATCTCCAATCAAGGGCGCAACTCTGATTGGAAATGGTCCAAAGACTATGCAGCAGGTTTCCATGGTTGGCAACAATCTTGAGTTCGACTGCGGTATTGGTATGTGCGGCAAAGCCGGTCAGGGAGCTGCTGTGGGTATCGGTCAGCCTACTGTTAAGATTGACTCAATAACCGTTGGCGGTACCAAGTAGATATAATTAAGGCTGTAATTTTATTTACAGCCTTATGACCTGTTTATATGATATTTCTACCTTTGTAATCTAATCTCTAACATACACTTCTTTAAAAATAAAACTTGCGCCCTGATCCGCTGGTGAGACGTTTTCACGGCATACTCTGAAAAGCATTCTTCCGTAAGTCTGTTCCTCAGATTCTAAATCAGGAGTTACCGCACGTCTGTTCTCAAGAGAGGTTAAGCAGTTTATTTCTCCTTTTTCTGCATCAAAATCAATGAGATCACCATCCTTAAGCAGAGAAATGAGTCCGCCTTTTGCAGCCTCAGGTGATAAGTGCAGTGCTGAAGGAATTCCTCCTGAAGCACCGGATAACCTGCCATCAGTAAGCAGGGCAACGTGGTATCCTGCTTTCTGCAGATTTCCCAGAACCGGCATCAGGGTATGCAGTTCCGGCATGCCCGAGGCTGCGGGGCCGGCGTAACGAACTACTATCACCGCATCCTGATTAAGCTTTCCTTCCTTATATGCAGCCTGTACTTCATACTGAGAATTAAAGACTCTGGCTGGAGCTTTTACATGCTGATGCTCTTTTGAGACAGCGGATATCTTGATGACACTGTCTCCAAGGTTTCCATGAAGAACTTTTAGTCCTCCCTGTTCTCTGAAACAGCCGGTATCTGAAATTATTACATTTGGATCTTTTGATTCTCCGCAGTCAACAAATTCAAGTTCATCTCCTTCTATTACCGGAGTTTTCAGTTGATCTGTGAATGTACCGAATACTGTCTCAACATCTTCATGCAGCAGTCCTCTTTTAGACAGAGCTTTTAACAGAACAGGAACTCCCCCCGCATTCTGAAGAGCGTTAATGTCATAGACGGCATTAGGATAGACCTGTACTAAAAGAGGAACCACTTCTGAGAGATCGCTTATGTCCTGCCAGGTGAGAATATAGCCTGCACTACGGGCGATTGCCGGCATATGCAGAGTATGATTGGTAGATCCTCCTGAAGCTAACAGTGCGACCAGACCGTTTACCAGATTTTTTGCGGTAAGTGTTTTGAATAATGGTTTGAAGTGCTCTCCCTGTCGGGTGTTTTTTACCATTTGCTTTACAGCATAATCGGTCAGTTTCTCTCGAAGAGGAGTATCTGGTGGAACGAAGGCAGAGCCTGGGAGCATCAGTCCCATGGCTTCAAGAACCAGCTGGTTGGTGTTTGCTGTACCATAGAAGGTACAGGTTCCCTTTGAGTGATAGCATTTGCATTCCATTCTCTGCAGGGCAACTTTATCTATCTTTCCTGCAGCATAATCCTGTCTGACTTCTGATTTTTCCTTATTGGATATGCCTGTTCCCATTGGCCCTGACGGAATGAAAGCTACTGGAAGATGTGCAAAAGATGCTGCTCCCATTAGAAGCCCGGGGGCGATTTTATCGCAAATGCCCAAAAGAAGAATACCATCAAAAATATTGTGAGATAGTGCTACCGCAACCCCCTGTGCTATGAGATCTCTTGAAAAGAGCGATATATCCATTCCCGGCTGTCCCTGGGTGATACCGTCACACATGGCGGGTACCATTCCTGCAACCTGACTGCTTGCTCCTGCCCCAAGTGCACTTGCCTCGATTTTTGATGGATAATCTCTGTAAGGACAGTGGGCACTGACCATGTCGTTGTAGGCACTTACGATTCCCAGATTAGGTCCTTTTCCTGTTATAAGGTTTTCTTTGGTTTCAGACGCTGCTCCAGCAGCCGCATGGGCTATATTTGAGCAGGTTAAGCTGTATCTATCTCGGAGAACTTTTGCCTGAGAATCTATTATTTCAAGATAGGTTTTTCTTGTCAGTTCAGAGCGTTTTTCAATACGTCTTGTAACCTCTTCAACAACTATATTCATGAGCAACCTTCTTTTCTATCTGAGAAATCGCCTGACTGATTATTTCCTGTGGACTGCCGCTGATATCTATATTGATAACATCATTTTCAGAATCCGGAAATTCCAGCGCTTCAAACTGAGAATTGAGCATATCTTCCTTCATAAAATGTCCCTGTCTTCTGGACAGTCTTTCCTTTATAAGTTCCTTACTGCCGAAAAGATGGACAAAGATCAGTCCGTGATTTCCTTCTCTGAGCATATCTCGGTATTTTCTCTTTAAGGCAGAACAGACGACAACACCCGACTGATGTCTGTTTTCAAAGGAGAAAAACACGTCATTAATTCGCACAAGCCAAGGAGTTCTGTCTTCATCATTCAAAGGAATACCAGTTTTCATCTTTAGGATATTGGCTCTTGGATGCAGATCATCTCCGTCTATAAAACTTGCTCCAAAGTGGTCGGCAATTGCCTTACCGATGGTAGTTTTTCCGCTTCCGCAGACTCCCATAATCACGCACTTAACGATCATAAACTTTTCCAAAATCTTACTTTTTTACAATAAATGGAAGGGACGTATCTTGCCACTATGACAATGGTAAAACAATTGAAACTGGTTTTCTAACGAAACTGTCACATCTGTAACCAGTTTATTTGAAAATAAAATTCAAAAAAAACAAAGATTCTTTAATCAGAGTTTTATTTGATTTATAAGCGTTTTTATAACAATGTTCTTCATTAGAGAATTTTACGTAGTTAATAAAGTATACATATATTCTATCTGTGAACATATTGGCATTTTTTTTACAAAAAATTCAGTAGACTTTTGTTAATGACTAAAACTTATGTTTAAAAAGGAGTCCAAAAATGGAGAAAATAAGTCAAGTAATTTCCAAGTCACTTGACCTCTTTTCAGTGGTTCTTCTGGTGATTATGTCCTTACTGGTAATCATTAATGTGGCTCTGCGTTTTATCTTTAATTCCAGTATTGTCTTTTCCGAGGAAATATCCAGATTTCTTTTTATTTGGGTGGTATACATTGGCGCTATTATCGCAGTAAGAGACGACAGCCATATCTATGTTGATTTTCTGCGTAATAAACTGCCTTCCTGGCTGCAGTTCTTCCTTAAGGTTGTATGTGAACTCGCCATGATAATAGGATGTACCCTGTTCTTCTTGGGGAGTATTGATCTGACAGAGGTAAATATCACTGATCATTCGCCTGTAGCCGGTATTTCTCTAGGTTATGTTTATTCAGCTGGTTTAGTCGGAAGTTTCGGCATGATTGTGATGCTGTGTATCAGACTGGTAAGGCTGTTCCGTAAAAATGGCAGAGACTCTCAGAGGGAGGCTGAATAAAGATGACTGTAGCAATTTTCCTGGCGATTCTTTTAGGTTCAGTTTGTATCGGCATTCCTATTGCCTTTTCACTGCTGATGTGCGGTTTCGGTCTGATGTGGTACATGGATATGCTGGATCCTCAGATCGTGGCTCAGAGTCTTATTAACGGTGCTGACAATTTTACTCTCCTGGCAATTCCATTCTTCGTCTTTGCTGGAGATATCATGAATGTCGGAGGTCTGGCAAAACGTCTTGTTGATCTGCCAATGAAACTTGTTGGACACAAAGCCGGCGGTCTTGGCTATGTGGTTATTATTGCTGCTGTGATTATGGCATCTCTGTCTGGTTCACCTGCTGCTGATACCGCAGCTATTGCAGCAATTATGTTTCCAATGATGACAAAGGCCAATTATCCAAAGGAAGGTTCTGTCGGTCTGATTGCTTCTGGCGGCATTATTGCACCTATTATTCCTCCTTCAATTCCATTTATCGTAATCGGTGTAACTGCTTCTGTTTCAATTTCTCAGCTGTTTTTAGCCGGTATCGTTCCAGGTATTCTCATGGGTGTAACCCTCTGCTTTGTCTGGAGTCTGAGGGCTCGTAAATATGAGGCAGCTCCTAAGGCTTCAGCAAAAGAGATTATGAAGTCCTTTAAGAGCGGTATCTGGGCTCTGATGCTTCCGGTAATCATCATCGGTGGTTTCAAGACAGGTGTGTTTACTCCAACCGAAGCAGGTGCGGTAGCCTCTGTTTATGCTCTGTTCATTTCAATATGTGTTTATCGTGAACTGACCTTAAAGGCTATTTACGGTGCTTTACTGAATACTGTTAAAACCTCAGGTGTCATTATGATGATGGTTGCTGCAGCTCAGGTTTCAGCCTGGCTTATGACTGTAGCTGATCTTCCAGGAACTGTAATTGAACTGCTAAGACCAATGATTGACAGTCCAAAAATACTGCTGGCTTTCATTCTGATTCTACTTACTGTCATGGGTATGGTTCTGGATCTGATCCCAATCGTTCTGATTCTGGTTCCTGTTCTGATGCCTTTAATTCATGAAGCAGGTATCAATGAGATCTATTTCTGTGTGATGTTTATTATCTGCTGTTCAATTGGTCTGATTACACCACCTGTTGGTAACGTACTGAATGTGGTATCAAGTGTAACCCGTGTGCCATTTGAGCGTTCAGTAATAGGTATTCTGCCATACGCAGGTTCACTCCTGCTGCTACTGATTCTGTTCCTGATATTCCCTGAAATTATCATAGGTCCTCTTAATTTCATGATTGGAAAGTAACCGTTCAGGAGTTTGAATAATAAAAACAGATATGGTTTTAAACAGATTTTATAACTTACTGTAACTCTAGTTTTGCATTTCGATTTTAACTAAAAATCGGCTAATAAATGCGGTCTCGCACCACATTTGCTGTTTAAAAATCAATTTCTTTAACTATTTAGA
>NZ_CACVSS010000015.1:0-35964 GCF_902756765.1 uncultured Succinivibrio sp.
GTTATATCTTTGATAACGATCTGCACCTTTACAATCCTAATTCTGTGGTCGAGTCTCTTTTAAGAAAGAAGTTTTTAAGTTACTGGTCTCAGACTGAAAGCATCGAAAGCCTAAGCCAATATACAGATTTGAACATGGCAGGTTTGCGTGATGATATAGTCTCTCTTATTGAAGGTAATGAAATATCAATAAATTGCGCAACATTTCAAAATGATATGACAACCTTTACCAATAAGGATGATGTTTTAACACTTCTGATTCATTTAGGCTATCTGGCCATAAATCCAGATTCTATGATTAAGTCTTTTGATAATGATAAATCTTTTGCAGTCCATATTCCTAATGATGAAATAAGAAAGGAATTTAAGAACATCAGGAAGAACTGGAGCTAATTAGCAGATAGGGCTTTTTTTGAATAATTGCTTTATCAAAGTTAAACGTATTATCAAATAAAAAGGGGGAGCAAAGCTCCCCGTATTTCTATTCAATCACCAGCTTGAATAAAGCTTAGAACTCAGCTGAACGTGGAGTACGTGGGAATGGAATTACGTCACGTACGTTGCCAACACCAGTGATGTAAACAATCAGACGCTCGAAGCCTAAGCCGAAGCCTGAGTGTGGAGCTGAACCGTAGCGGCGCAGATCTCTGTACCACCAGTAGTCTTTCTTGTTAAGTCCAAGCTCATCCATACGTCTGTCAAGCTTCTCAAGATTATCCTCACGCTGAGAACCACCGATGATCTCACCGATGCCTGGAGCTAAAACGTCCATAGCAGCAACAGTCTTGCCGTCCTCATTCTGCTTCATGTAGAAAGCCTTGATATCCTTTGGATAGTTCTTAACAACTACAGGAGCCTTGAAGTGTTCTTCAGCAAGATATCTCTCGTGCTCTGACTGCAGATCGATACCCCATTCAACTGGGTACTCAAATTTCTTGGTGGCTTTCTTTAGAATCTCGATTGCATCGGTGTAATCAACCTGAGCAAAGTCTGATTTTACGAAGTTCTCAAGACGGGTAATAGCATCTTTATCAACACGCTGAGCGATAAAGTTCATGTCATCTGAACGCTGCTCTAAAACAGTCTTGAATACATGCTTTAGAAGACCTTCAGCGGTCTTTGCACAGCCGTTTAAGTCAGTAAATGCCATCTCAGGCTCAACCATCCAGAACTCAGCTAGGTGACGGGTGGTGTTTGAGTTTTCAGCTCTGAAGGTAGGACCAAAGGTGTATACCTTTGAGAAGGCACTGGCATAGGTCTCAACATTCAGCTGACCTGATACGGTCATGTAAGCGTGTTTACCAAAGAAGTCCTTGGAGAAGTCAGCCTCGCCCTTGTCGTTCTTTGGCACATTGTTTAAATCGAAATTGGTAACAGTGATCATCTCACCTGCACCCTCACAGTCAGAAGCTGTGATAAGTGGAGTTGCCACCCACATGAAACCGTTCTGCTGGAAGTAGCTGTGAATTGCATAGGCAACGGTGTTGCGGATACGCATTACAGCTCCCATCAGATTGGTACGAGGACGCAGGTGGGCATACTCACGCAGGTACTCAACAGTGTGACGTTTTGCTGACATAGGGTATGTATCAGGATCTTCAACGAAACCAGTTACGATAATCTTGTCGGCTAATACCTCATAAGCCTGCCCCTTACCTTCAGAAGCCTTTAAGGTTCCTTCAACTACAACAGCACAGCCGGTGGTCAGTCTTAAAACATCTGACTCATAATTATCCAGATTATTCTGAGCAATAACCTGAACGCTGTCAAAACCTGAACCATCGTTTACAGCCAGGAATGAAAAACCGGCCTTTGAATCACGACGGGTACGAATCCAACCTGCAAGAGTTACTTTTTCACCGATAGCAACCTTTCCTGCAAGGATTTCTTTTGTACTTAAAAGACTCATAATCTGAAAATCCTAATTATTATTTACTTGTTTTTAATGAATTCATGTACTCAGGATCAAGATGTCCTGCACGTGTCTTTACCAGGAACTGTCCCTTTGGATGCTTGGTATCTTTGTTAACCAGTAAAGCTGGAAGCTTTTTGGTTTTGTTTTCATCCAGGAATCTTTTCAGTTCGTGGGCTACGCTCTCACCTGCAAAGCGGCTCTCGATTGGCAGAGTGGTCTCATCAGGCATTACCAGCATGCCCTCAACGATAGTGATACCGTGGGTTGGAACAATGTTTTCAACTCTTGCAACCACCTGTATACCTGTATTCTGTGCAATACGTGTTTTAGCATAGATGTAGAAGCTTTTTGCAGCAAGAACACCAAACAGAATCACAAAGAAATACTGAAGCCATGGCTGTTCACCTGTAGCCTCTAATACCCTGAAAGCCAGAATGATACCGATACCGGTAACAAATCCATAGATGATACCGAAGATTAACTGTACTACAGCAATTCTTGGTTCAAAGGAATTCTTTCTGTAATCTGCGTTAGTTAGCTGTGCCATGGATTATACCTTTATAGTTTTTCTTGACGTTGAATGCAGACTCAGCATTCTTGGTGTCTTCATCAACGATAATCTCAACAGTTGCATCAACCTGCAGCTGAAGCATTGGATTTGAAATCAGACTCTTCTTTGCAACAGCATAGGTCTTGTTTGCGGGAACGAAAGTTAAGAACTGCTTATCCTCACGATTAACGATCTGAGTATCAGTATCGTTTACATAACTAGCAGCTTCTCTGCCGTTTAATTTGATATTGATTTTTACCTTATCAATAGGCATTGGTTCGGCTGATGAGTGATGAACAGTGTAGTCTACCAGAAAGCCTTCAACATTGTTTTTATTCTGGAACTCAACTGAATTGATATTCAGGGTCATCTTACGTGCGCCCTCAGGAAGTGATGTACAGCCAGCTGCAAGCAGGGCAAGAGAACCTGCAACTGCGATAAGCATTTTTTTCATAATCAATATTCAAAATAAATAAAAACTGAGTGAACATTATACGCTTTGAATGGGCGTTTTTCCAATTTTATTGAGATGTAACACCTTAAAAATCTACTGATTTTCTCTGAATAATTAAGAGGATGACAGAAAAGGAGAGTTTTGAGGATTTTGTTTGTGACTAGAAGAGAATGTCATTTTTAAACCGCCTCTTATGATTAGATTGAGGCGGCTGTCGTTAAGAAAGATTACTGCAGATTTTTAAATTTCTCTAAGGCCAGATTGTAGATATTTGCCAAAGACTGTTCTGTAGTAGTCTTGTATAGAGTTCTGGTATCAGTCAGCACTTTTCTGGTCTGTCTGTTCTTAAGATTGAAATGCTTCTGTGCTCCCTGATTCTGAGTGTAGACATCCAGTTCAATATCAGAATTGATGTTGTCATTGATCTTATCAAGACCAGCCCAGGTCCAGAACTGTTTGATGCTTACAGCCATAATGATGGTATCTGAATCCTCGGCTGCAGCCTCCTGAACAACGGTATATCCGTCATCACTTAAGGCTCTTTCAAGAATCTCTCTAACAACCATGGTTACAGTCTTGTCTCGTGGCAGCAGCATTGAACCGGTCTGTGAACCGAAGGTGTTCTTCAGTCTGGCATAGGCACGTGATTTGTAATCAGGACTTAAAATTTCTCCTGATGGCAGATTAGGCTGATTTTCATTACCCACAAAAAGACGGTTGTCGGTAACATCAGCAATGCATACCTTCGGACCGTTGTTGTATGAGACAACTTCGATAGGGGATTTCAGATCAACAACATGTTCACCGTTAGAACATGCACTTAGGAACATTACAGCAAAAAGCTGCAGCAGAATTACTAGTTTTTTCATTTCTATACCTTGAGATTAATAATGAGGTGGTGGCACTTCATCCTTTTGTGAGCGGGTTGCATAAGGGTCTCCTACCTTAGAATAAAGAACCTTAAACTGTCGCTCTAGTTTATCCATCTTGTCATATAAATCACTTAGTTCTTTTGACTGTCTATCAATGAGATCTTCAAGCCAGGCAATCTTTTCCTCAAGTGAGATTATGTCGTTTCTGTTTTCTTTTTCCATAAAAAATCCGTTGTTTTTTAGTCGCACAAATTATATGCTTTTTTCAGTTAATTTGGAGAAAAATCATGTCAGCAACAGAATTAGTAGACATTGTCGATGAGGACAATAACATCGTCAAGACTGTTACCCGTAAGGAAATGAGAAAAGATCAGCTGCCTCACCGAGCATCCTATATTGCGGTGATGGATCATAGCGGTAAGTTTCTGATTGAAATCAGAACCTTATGCAAGGATTATTCTCCTGGTACCTTTGATGCTGTAGTTGGTGGAGTCATGCAGCATGGTGAGGATGAAATCCTAAGTGCCAAAAGAGAACTATTAGAAGAGATTGGCGTGGATGCTGACCTGCCATCCTGTGAATTCCACAGTTTCGGGCCATATAAGATTATCTCAAAGAGCGGTATGCGTTATTTCTACGGATATCTCTACCTTGCAGTTACCGACAGTATCACTGTAAGACAGAAGAGTGAGGTTTCAGGAATTCTTTATCTATCAGAAGAGGATGTATTAAGGTTAGCTGATTCTACAGCCTATGATTCAGTTGTTGCTTTTAAGGAAATTGTTAAAAGGGCAAAAGAGCAGGGGCTGATTAAAAAGTAATTTTTATTCTGTCTATTTTGAATAGATACTGATTACACTGATTACAAAAAAGGCTGAGTTATCTCAGCCTTTGTCATATCAATAATCTGTAGATATCGTGTCCTACTATAGCCAGCCTTTCTTTCTGAAGAAGAAATAGGTTATAGCGGCAGATAGAATCATCATTCCAATGGATAATGGGTAACCCAGGTACCAGTCAAGTTCTGGCATGGTCTTGAAGTTCATACCGTAAACAGATGCAATCCAGGTTGGAGGCATGAACACTACCGCAGCCACTGAGAAGATCTTGATGATGCTGTTCTGCTTCTGATTGGTATAGCCCATTGAAGCTTCCAGCTGGAAGTTAATCTTGTTGGAAATAAATGAGGTGTGAGGCAGAATAGACTCAATATCGGTTAAAACCTCATCCAAAATTCTAATCTGTCGATCTTCAAGAGAACTTCCGAAGGTCTTTCTGATGAATCTTAATGCTCGTCTGGTATCGTGAAGAGCCTGCAGAATCTGGGAGTTCAACTCCTCCTGATTTACAAGTTCCTCAAGAGTTTCATCCACGTGCTGTTCATCGGTTATCTGATCGGAAGTTTCTTCCAGAGTGCTGTATGCATCCTCGATCAGATCTGATAACTGATCCACTTTCAGTTCCTGCAGTTTTACCAGGATATCCAAAGCAGAACGTATATCGACCTTATTATGTCTGATGTAGTAGCGAAGTAGTCTGACAATGGAAATATCATCCTCACGGAAAGAGATCAGAAGATTCTTTCTCATTGTGAATGACATGTTCACACCATGAGTTTCGTTTGAAATTCTCTGTGGAAATAAGGAAAGAATATGTACACCGTCAGGTCCTACACGGAAACGTGATGATGACTCAATGTCATCCATCTCATCTTCTTCAGGGACATCTTCTACAAGTAAAGCTTCAAGCCAGCTACGTTCTTCCTCATCAGGCTGATTAACATCCAGCCAGATAACGTCTGATGGCAGGGGCTCGGTTGTTTTAATTGGAACGATAGCTAGGGTATCGTCTTCTTCATTTAAAAGGCATGCTGAGATCATCTGGATTCTCCGAAAAACAGCAGACGCTGTTTGGTTATTCGCACTAGCAGCATGGCATAAGGCTGTTTCTTTCAGCCCAAAGCTACCAATAGTTTTTTCCGTGTGTATTTTTTCACAAAAGAAAAATTTTTGCCACACAAAAAAACATATTATTTGAAATTTCTTTGTGTGGAATTTCTGGAGTGTGAAAAACAGTTCAGGAATACAGATGTTTCTTTAGATCAGTCAGCATCAGAGAGATTGAAGTTTTTCCAGTAGGCTCCGAACTCTGGAAGAATATGCTCGCGAAGTAGTTCTACCACCCGTCCGATATTCTTTTCCCGAATTGCATTGGCAATATTCTGATGCTCAACAATTGATTTCTGCATATGCTCAAGGTTATTGCCTAAAAAGTTTCTGGCAGTATCCATAATTGCAGATATTCTTTCAAAGGAGGTTATAAAGTAGTTGTTCTCACATAGGGAAACCAGGGTTTCATGGAACAGTGAATCCTGCTGCAGATAGACATCTCCCTGATTTAAGGCCAGGGCAGATTTCATCTTCATGATAATGTTCTCGGTTCTTTCTATCAGTTTTTCCTGATTCTGACCAAAGGAGAGGATCATTCCCTGAGATTCGATTACAAAACGGAAATTCAGGAGATTTAAAAGTTCTTTCTGCGACAGAGAGAATACATAGGTCCCGCTTTTTGGTTTGCGCACGACCAGACCTTCAGCCTGAAGTCTTTTTAAGGCATCTCTGATAGGAGCCTTGTTTCCCTTTAATGACTGTTCAAGAGTTCTTTCAGAGATTTTTTCACCCATGGCAAAAGTGCCATTAACGATCATTTCTTTGATGCGTGTGTAAATAATGTCTTTCTGTAAGTCGTGTTCCATAATTTTTTTTACGTTTATTTGACGTTAAAAATTTTCTTTTCATTATATGATCTGCAATCTCAATTTCCCAAATTTTCTAAAAAAAATGGGGTATTGAACCAAAATAACGAGATATTTGTCACAATTAGGGGATTGTTACTTTTTTTAATTTTTTTCGTGTATTTCTCATAATTATTTTTCAAATTAAAACTGTCTAATACATTGAACGTCAAGGCTAGCCAAAACCTAGCTAACTTATGCTAAAATTCGAGAAAATATTAGAACACAATTAGGAAAAATATGTTTGAAGCAATTGTCTTAGTTTTAGTAGTCATGCTCATGCTTCTTGCCACCTTGGATCTTTTTGTGGGTGTAAGTAATGACGCCGCCAATTTCCTTAATTCCGCAGTTGGCACAAGAATCGCTCCTTTATTCGTTATTATGCTAGTCGCATCCGTTGGAGTTCTGTGCGGAGCAACCTTCTCGTCGGGAATGATGGAAGTCGCAAGAAAAGGAATGCTGTTCCCGGAGCTTTTCTCCTTTGAGGAAATAATGCTCATCTTTGCGGCAGTAATGATTTCAGATGTGCTTCTTTTAAATCTGTTCAATTCCTTCGGTCTTCCAACTTCCACCACTGTATCAATTGTGTTCGAGCTTCTTGGTGCTGCAACCTTTGCCTCTTTTTATAAGGTATACGGAACAGACCTTCCGCTCTCAGATATCTTTAACTTTATTAAACTGGACAGAACCGCAACCATCGTTTCTGCCATTCTGCTCTCTGTAGTTCTTGCCTTTATTACCGGCATGGTGGTTCAGTTTGTCTGCAGACTTTTATTTACCTTCAGATTTGACCGTACCATAGGTTATCTGGGCGGTGTATTCTGTGGTTTCTCCCTGACTTCCATCTCCTACTTCCTGGTTATAAAGGGAGCAAAAGGCGCTTCCTTCATGAAGCCTGAGTATCTGGACTTTATTGACACTCACTTCAACACCATTATGTGGGGACTGTTTATCGGCTTCTCACTGTTGGGTCAGATTATTGTGCTGCTTAAGGGCAATGTTTTCAAACTGATTATTCTTGCTGGAACCTTTGCGCTTGCTTTCTCATTTGCAGGAAACGATCTTGTAAACTTCGTTGGTGTGCCTCTGGCTGCTTTAGACAGCTATGAGTTCTGGTCCGCCAATGCCCTGGGTGATAAGTCATTCCTGATGTCTCATCTTAATGAGAATAACGTTACCAGTACTTTCTGGCTGTTTTTAGCAGGCTCTGTAATGTGTCTGACTCTGTGGGTAAGTAAGAAGGCCCGTCAGGTGGTTCAGACCTCAATCAATCTGTCATCATCAACCTCTGGTTCCCGTGAGCAGTTCGGTGCTTCAACAATCGGCCGTATCATTACCAGAATGGGGCTTGGAGTTTCCCGTGCTGTATACAGAACTGTACCAAACAATTCTGCTAAATTTATCCGTCACCGTTACAGACAGCCAGCAGTAGTTAAAGGTCAGGACAGACTTCCTTTTGACTACGTAAGAGCCTCTGTAAATCTGGTGGTTGCTGCAACTTTAATTTCCGTTGCAACTTCCTTAAAGCTGCCTTTATCTACCACATATGTATGTTTCATGGTGGCCATGGGCTCATCTTTTGCCGACGGTGCCTGGGATAGAGAAAGTGCAGTATACAGAATCTCCGGTGTGGTTACAGTGATTGCCGGCTGGTTCTTAACCGGTATCTCAGCATTCAGCTTTGCAGCTTTTATCAACTTTATTCTGTGTAATCTGGGCTTTTATGCAGCGCTATTCCTGATCCCATGTGTATTTGCTCTGATTATCTATACCAATTTCATCAGAAAGACTCAGACCGCTGCTGTAAGCTCAATTCTATCAGCCAAGTCTGATCGTGAGATTCTGAACAGTGTTGCTTCAACTGTTCCTAGCTACTACGAAAAGGAAATTACCTGCATCAAGACCGCTCTGGATGCTTTCTTTGAAGACAATGAATTTGGTCTTCGCAAGGTTAGAAACAAGGCTTCAAATATCGCTGATGCAATTTCCATCGAAAGAAGTGCCTACTACTCTTTAGCTGTAGGTTCTGAGCAGAAGCTTCTGCCGGTAAAGAATCAGGCTCCTAGCAGTACCAATGATGCCAAGTTCTTCTTCTATCTGGTATTCTCAAACTTAAGAGAGGCTTCAAAGTCAGTTCATTATGCTCTTGATCAGGCTGTAAATCATGTAGCCAACCGTCATACCATTTTCGGTGGAGCAATGAAGGATAGTCTTTTTGATCTGGTCAAGAGAATCGACAGACTGGTAGACGATCTGCGAGCTATCGAGACAAAACAGTCTGCTTCAAATGTAGAGTCTGTTGTTAAGCATGCCAAGAAACTTAACCGTGATATTGATAAGTGTCAGATGGAGCTGGTTTCTATTATTGGTAGAGAACACGTTTCCATGCATTCATCTGAGATGTATCTGACCTTCCTGCAGTGTATGCGTGATCTGGCTAACCGTTATGTAGCTGTAAGTATGCAGGAGCGTGCATTGGCTGAGATTGTTCTTGGAAAATCTCATCTTGATGAGGCTGACAGCCAGGTTCAGAGTTCATCTTTAGCTACTGCCTTCCGTGAAGATCGCGAGGATATCAGTATTTCCACTTCAGATAATAATGATTCCAAGATAGTTGCTCCTTCCTATGAGGATGACGGTGAGATGATTATTCTTCCAAAATCACCTGCAGCTATTGAGCAGGAAAAGAACTCATAGTATCTGGTTTTTAAAGAATACAAACAAGGCACATTGGATATTTCCTCTGTGCCTTTTTCGTAGATGTATCTGTATGTGTCTTGAATCAGCTCTATAGCTTTTTTATCAGAAGCTGGTCAGTCTGACTCCGTGCTCGTATAAGATCTTTGTTCCTATTAAAAACAGGGTAAGGGCTCCTAAAACGTTAAGTATTCTATCCAGTCTTCTGAATCTTGATAGCTGCTGTCCTGCCATAAAACTTCCAAATGAAATCATAAAGCAGACTATTCCGATGATTAGAGATGCATATAGAATTCGTGGATTGGTAGTCAGCCCCAGAGAAAAACCGACAGCAAGTGCATCAATTGAGGTAGCAATTCCAAGACTTAACAGGATCATGAAATTGATGTGCTTTGCCTCCTGTGTTTCTCCCTCAAATGCTTCTTTGAGCATATTTATGCTAACGCCTGTGAGAAGAATAAAGGCCAGCCAGTGATCGTACTCATCGATAAGACCGATGATGGATTCTCCTCCTATAAAACCAATCAGAGGCATTAAAAACTGGAAAAATCCAAAAGTGAAAGCCATGGCAATAGCATGGCGGAATCTGCTTTCTGACTCGGACTGCTTTTTTCCGTAGATAACTGAACATACAGATGCATCTATTGATAGGGCAACTGCGGTTAATAAGATTTCTAGTGTTGTCATTTATTTTCCTGATTTGTTGCGGTAATTATAAAAGATCTCTGAGGAAAGCGACAAAACAAATTTCAGAAGACATTAGATATGCAGAATCTTTTTTGTATTGTGTTCTGGTATAGCAGGTGCTTTTTTGGTGGATGTGCGTTTGTGAGATATTTTGGTTGGAGAATAAGCAAAAGAAAAGCTAATATCCACCTGTGTGAATATTAGCTTAATGTTATTTTACAAATCTAAACTGTTAACCGAATGACAGAATCAGACCTACCAGGAAACAGTTAAACAGATTAAGGGCAAAGGCTGCAATCAGAGCTCTTACGATAATCTGTGCCAGAACCTCTTTCTTTGGAGGATATAGTGCACCGATTGAAGCTACACATACTGCCATACTGCCGATGTTTGCAAAACCTGCAATTGCAATACATAGAACAGCCTGTGTTCTGTAGTCCATACTCTGTAGAGCTGGAGCTAATTCAGAGAAGGCTACGAACTCATTTAAAACAAGCTTTGAACCTAAAAGCTGAGCACCAAAATCAGTATATTCACCGCTTAATCCCATAAAGAAGGAAATTGGATAGAAAATCCAGCTGAAGATTTTCTCAATGGTTATACCGGTAGGTGATAGGATACCGTTAAGCAGAGAAACTACAGCTACAATGGCAACTAAGGATGCGGCGATAGCTGCAATCATTCTTACACCGTCCATAGCACCGTTGCCCAAGGCGTCAATTACATTACAGCCTGACTGCTTTCTGTCGATTTCAAGTTTTGCTGTAATAGCTACCTCTTCCTGCTCAGGATACATGATTTTGGCCATGATAATTGAGCCAAAAGGAATCAGAGTACAGGCCAGGATCAGGAACTCCATAGGAATACCCAGGGCATTGTAGCCGCCAAGAATAGATACGGACATACTTCCCATACCTGCAACTACCACTACGAAGATTTCACTTCTGGTCATGTTTCCAAGGTACTTTGCAATCAGTAGTGGTGATTCGGTCTGTCCTAAGAACATATTGGCAACAGTGATGAAGCTTTCAACACGTGTGGTACCTACAAACCTACCTACGATGGAACCGATAACTTTGATGATTAATCCTAAAATACCAAGATAGGACAGTACACTTACCAAAGCACCGAAGAAAATCAGGTTGGCCAGTACCTGGAAAATAAAAATAAAGCCTGATTTTTCGATGTTGATAAGAGGTCCAAATACGAAATCAAGTCCGTTTCTGCCGTAGCTTAGAACCAGGGTAAAGGCATCAGAGATCTTTTCAATGACCCAGATACCGGCAGGAACCTTAATAAAGATAATGGCGACAATGATCTGGGCAACCAGAGCCTTTACGATCATCTTCCATTTGACTTGCTTTTTGCCGTTTGAGCAAAGGAACATCACTCCGATAATCAGAGCCATTCCTATAAGATTAAGTATTGGTGCCATATATGTGTACTCATGTTGTAGGTTAATGTTTAATCTTGTTTTGAAGCAATAATGCTTTCTATCTTGGTTTTGACAATATCAAATGCGGCTTCGTTAAGAGCACTGTTAATAATAATATCTGCAACAGACTTTGTTGGTTCAACAAACAGATTATGCATTGGTTTAACAGTTGCCAAGTACTGGGAGATAATATCAGGAAGCTCTCTTCCTCTCATCTTTATGTCTCTTGCAGCTCTTCTAAGAATTCGTTCATCTGCATCGGCATCAAGGTAAATCTTGTAGTCAAACAGATCTCTTAATCTTGGTTCATGAAGTACAAGAATACCTTCAACAATAATGACTTTACATGGTTTGATGAGAACTGTTTTATCTGATCTGTTGTGCTGTGCAAAATCGTAAAGAGGCCCCTCGACATCCTGTCCGTGTTTTAGCATTACGATGTGTTCAATTAAAAGGGAGGTTTCAAGTGAATCAGGGTGATCATAGTTGATGAGTTTTCTCTTTTCAAAGCTCAGATCATCACGTCTTCTGTAGTAATTATCATGATATAAAACTGTCAGATTATCTCCGAAATAATCTTTAAGTCTTTTGGTAAAGGTTGATTTTCCAGAACCAGTGCCGCCTGCTATTCCAATAAATACTGTTTTCACTATCTTACTCTCTCCAATTTAAACAAGATTATGTAATACTCATCTAAATTGTTAATATTTATAATAATCTCTAACTAGAGTTACATGTATCTATACACAAACGGTGGCTATTATACATGATTTACGTCACATTTAATGCCGTTTTTTTACGGGACTCGAGAATTGTCAAACTCAAAATAGAAAGCCAGAATTTAGACAATTCTGGCTTCTTATATGGATTTAGAAAAATTACTTCTTCTTGTTTACTGCATCTTTTAGAGCTGAACCAGCTGAGAAAGCAGGAACTTTAGTTGCTGCAATCTTGATAACTTCACCGGTTCTTGGGTTACGACCCTGACGAGCAGCTCTCTTTGATACCTTGAAAGTACCAAAGCCAATTAGCTGTACGGTGTCACCCTTAACTAATGCTGCCTGAACAGACTCTAGGAAAGCCTCAACAGCCTTCTTTGAATCAACCTTAGTTAGACCACTAGTCTTTGCAATTGCATCAACAAGTTGTGTTTTATTCATAGTATATTTCCTTTGTGGTTGTTTGTTGTTTGTTTTGAATATACATCAAATCTTAGCTGTATCAACGTTTTAAAGCCTTTTTTTATCGGAATCTGTGAGCTAGATAAAAATATTTACTTCAAAAAGCCTTGTTTTAATGCGGTATCTGAAAAAAAGAAACCTCCAGAATGCTGTATTTATGGGCAATCTGGAGGTTAGATTTTTTTTGAAAAAGTTATTAGCTGTTAGCTGCTTTCCTTTCTGCTCTTTCACATGCTGCTGCAGTGAAGATTACATCGGTTGAGCTGTTAAGTGCAGTTTCGCATGAATCCTGAACTACACCGATAATAAAGCCGATACCGATAACCTGCATTGCGATATCGTTTGGAATACCGAAGATTGAGCAGGCCAGAGGAATCAGCATTAGAGAACCGCCGGCAACACCTGATGAACCACAGGCACACAGAACTGAAGCAATACACATCAGGAATGCTGAGGCGAAATCAACATGGATGCCTAAGGTGTTTGCTGCTGCCATAGTCATGATTACAATGGTTACACCTGCACCTGACATATTAATGGTGCATCCCAGAGGAATTGAAATTGTATAGGTTGCCTTGTTTAACCCAAGTTCTTCACATAGAGCCAGGTTAACAGGAAGGTTTGCTGCTGAAGATCTGGTGAAGAATGCGGTTGTACCTGATTTTGCCAGACACTTGAATACAAGTGGATATGGATTCTTATGAGTGGTCAGGAATACCAGCACAGGGTTGATGATTAAAGCGATAATCAGCATGGTTACAACCAGCACTACAACTACATGAACATAGTTTAACAGGTTGGAAAAACCGCCTTCCTGAGTACATGATGAATAAACCAGACCAAATACACCAAGAGGTGCACAACGGATTACCATACGGATAACACCGGATACTGCAATAGCCAGATCATCTAATACTCTTTTAGTATTGTCATGTGAATATCTGAACATCATGCCCAAAGCAATTGACCATAAAAGAATTGCTACGAAGTTACCGTTGATGAAAGCTGAAACAGGATTCTCCACAGCCTGAGTTACGAAGTTAACCAAAACCTCTTTGATTCCCTGTGGTGCTGAAACATTTGCGTTGGTTGCAAGCTCACTGAAGGTGCTTGGATACATATAGCTCATAACCAGAGCCAGACCGCCTGAGAGCACCATGCCTGCAAAATATAATACAATAATAGGCTTTAGGTTGGTCTGCATACCGGATTTGTGTTTTGCAATAGCAGCTGATACTAGAACGAAAATCAGAATAGGAGCAACAGCTTTTAAGGCTTTAACGAAAATAACACCGAAAGTTGGAATAACAGTGGTGTCGTATGGATAAACAAAAGCTGCAAATATGCCTAAAATCAGACCGCAGACAATCTGAAGTATAAATGGTGTTCTTGAAAGAACCATAAAGAACAGCGGTCCTTTTGGATTTTCACTCTCTAGCATAGTAATTTCCTTGAAATGCTTAAAATTAACTCATCGTTTTACAAACAGCTTTTATTTCAAATCTGTTTTGTTTTTTTATCGAAATATTGTCCGATAAGAATATTTACAATAAAAAAAGTGTAAGTGCAAGTTTAGATCACGGTTTTCTATTTATGTATTATTTAAGTGCAAACTTAAAAAAGTTAATTTTAATTTTTGTAATGTATTAATAAGTCTAAAATTTTAGATTCAAAACCAAGAAAATAGAATTTTGAGTTTAAGTTTTTGGAATTTTTGAATGGTGTGTATTATAATCTTTGTGTTTTAGAACATTTTTGCTTTCTGAGCGGATTTAATAAATCAGTGAAAAAGCATGAACATAAGTAAAGATCAGATGTTCTACAACTCGAAAATAACATTTATTGAACACATTCAAATTAGGTACCACCAATGATCTATTCTAAAGAAGTAGAGAATATGTGCCCTGTAACCAAGGGTGCATACCATGGTCCTGCTCCTATTCCTGAAGAGGGTAAGTGGGTTCAGGCTAAAGAAATCAAAGATATCAGCGGTTTAACTCACGGTGTGGGTTGGTGTGCTCCTCAGCAGGGCGCTTGCAAGATGACCTTAAACGTTAAAGACGGCATCATTCAGGAAGCTCTAGTTGAGACCATCGGCTGCTCTGGTATGACTCATTCTGCTGCAATGGCTTCAGAAATCCTTATCGGTAAGACCCTACTTGAAGGCTTAAACACTGACTTAGTTTGCGATGCTATCAACACTGCATACCGCGAGCTGTTCCTTCAGATCGTTTACGGCCGTACTCAGACTGCATTCTCTGAGGGTGGTCTTCCAATCGGTGCTTCTCTTGAGGACTTAGGTAAGAACCTACGTAGTCAGGTTGGTACCATGTTCGCAACCAAGGAAAAAGGTCCACGTTATCTAGAAATGGCTGAGGGTTATGTAACTCGCGTAGCTTTAAACAAGGACAATGAGATTGTTGGTTACGAGTTCGTAAATCTTGGCAAGTTAATGGATCTGTTAAAGGCTCACCCAGAATTATCTGGCAAGGAGTGCTTAGATAAGATCCGCGGTCACTACGGCCAGTGGGATAATGCCGCTAAGTATATTGATCCAAGACACGAGTAACGAGGTACTAAAAGATGGCATTATTTGAAAGTTATGAGCGTCGTATTGATAAAATCAATGGTGTATTAGCTCAGTACGGCATTAAGTCTGTTGAAGAGTGTAAGGAAATCTGCGCTCAGTACGGTTTAGACCCATATCAGACTGTTAAGGATATTCAGGGTATTGCTTTCGAGAACGCAAGCTGGGCATATACCGTTGGTGCAGCTATCGCTATCAAGAAGGGCTGCAAGGTTGCTGCTGATGCTGCTGAGGCAATCGGTATCGGTCTGCAGGCTTTCTGTATTCCTGGTTCTGTTGCTGAGGATCGTAAGGTAGGTTTAGGTCACGGTAATCTAGGTGCTATGCTTCTACGTGACGAGACCAAGTGCTTCTGCTTCTTAGCTGGTCACGAGTCATTTGCTGCTGCTGAAGGCGCTATCGGTATCGTTCGTAACGCTAACAAGGCACGTAAAGAGCCTCTACGCGTTATCCTGAACGGTTTAGGTAAGGATGCTGCTCAGATCATTTCTCGTATCAACGGCTTTACCTATGTTCAGACCAAGTTCGATTACTACACTTCAGAGCTGAAGATTGTTAACACCAAGGCTTACTCAGATACTGAGCGTGCAAATGTACGTTGCTTCGGTGCTGATGATGTTCGTGAAGGTGTTGCAATTATGCATCACGAGGGTGTTGACGTTTCTATTACCGGTAACTCAACCAACCCAACCCGTTTCCAGCACCCAGTAGCTGGTACTTACAAGAAAGAGTGCATCGAGCAGGGTAAGAAGTACTTCTCTGTTGCTTCAGGTGGTGGTACCGGACGTACTCTACACCCAGACAACATGGCTGCAGGTCCTGCTTCATACGGCATGACTGATACCATGGGTCGTATGCATTCAGATGCTCAGTTCGCAGGTTCTTCATCAGTTCCAGCTCACGTTGAGATGATGGGCTTCCTAGGCATGGGTAACAACCCAATGGTAGGTGCAACTGTAGCTATCGCTGTTCAGGTTTCACAGGCTTTAAACAAGTAATTTAAAACCTTATCTGAATAAGTAGCAATAAGGCTTTCTCATCTGAGAAAGCCTTATTAGTTTATGTTCCTTTAATAAAAATATCTGCATTAACTTTGGTTTGAGCTAGAGCAAACTAGACTGCTGCCTCTAATACTAGTTCATTTTCTGAAGGCATTGCAGAAACCTTAACCTGCATATTGGTATCAATAATATTCAGTTTGGCCTTGAACCAGGTTGTTGCTGTGTCATTGACCAGATCCTCAGATTTAAACTGAAATTTTGATTCTGAAATAGAATCTGAAAATTTCACACCGATTAGAGAATTTAACGGAAAATCAATTTTCCATTTAAAGAGCTCAGCCTTATCCTTTGAGTCATCCCAGTATTGAACAAGTTTCGACAGAATCTGTTCTTTATTCTTATCTAGTATTCCAACAACATCTTTTTTTATCTTCAGTTCAGGATCGAATTCCTCATCTACAGGAACAATGTATAGGTCCTTCTTTCCGTTGATTTTGTCGATTACTTTCTGTGGCTGGAAATTGTCGTAATCGAACTGGGATTTAATTTTCTTGAGGATGTTTGAGAATAGTTTTGTCTGGTATTTCATAGCAGTAGCCCACGATAATAAAAAGCTTGTGTGTTTTAAAGTTATCTATGTTTTTATTATCGATGAAGAAAATTAGTGATTTATTATGTAGTTATGAGATCATTTAACGAATTGTTAATTTTTTTTACTCAATCTATAAACTGTGTGTATACCAATCATGAGAAATGAAACTGCGCATACACCAAAGAGCGTCAGAAATGAAACTGCGTATACACCAAAAAGCGTCAGAAATGAAACTGCGCATACACCAAAGAGCGTCAGAAATGAAACTGCGTATACACCAAAGTTTAAAAGAAATTAAATTGCGCATACACCAAAGACTGTTTATAATTAAACTGCGTATACACCAAAAGTATAACAACAAGCAACCTGTGTATTATTTGCAGAAAAATAGAAAACCTGGAGTATTAAATTGATTTTTAATAGAAAGATTTATGATTCTCTTTTGGAATGGAAAAAAAGCGAAGGCAAAGAAGCTTTATTAATAGAAGGTGCGAGACGAATCGGTAAATCAACTATAGTTCAGGAATTTGCTAAAAAAGAATATGAGAGTTTTCTTTTGATTGATTTTGCTCGAACATCTGATGAAATCAAACAATATTTTGTAAGGTTTAATAATGATCTAAACACTCTATTTATGATGCTTCAGAATGTCTATGGAGTAGAACTTAAAGAGAGAAAAAGTCTGATTATTTTTGATGAGGTTCAACGTTTCCCAACTGCAAGAGAAATGATTAAGTATCTTGTAGCAGATGGAAGATATGATTACATAGAAACAGGGTCTCTTATTTCCATCAGAGAAAACATTAAGGATATTGTTATTCCATCGGAGGAACGTGCATTAAAAATGTATCCGATGGATTTTGAAGAATTTTGTATTGCACTTGTAAATAAGCCGATTGTTTCCTATATCAAAGATTGTTTTGAGAAGAAAGTTCCTTTAGAGAAAGGTATTCATGAAAAGGCAATGCAGTTATTTCGTGAATATATGCTGGTAGGTGGCATGCCTCAGGCAGTTATGACCTATATAGATTCAAATAAGAATTTTGGTGAGGTTGACCGAGTTAAGAGAAATATACTTAATCTATATCGTGAGGACATAATGAAGATCAAAGCTATGTACAGATCAAGAGTTATTTCCTTATATGATATGTTGCCAGCTCTTTTATCAAAACATGAAAAGAGAGTTGTTTTCAGCAATATTATTGAAGGATCCTTTGCTGAACAATATGCTGAGACTTTTTTCTGGCTTACTGACAGTATGATTGTTAATGAATGCAGAAAGACAGATGATCCTAATATAGCGCCTTCTTTAAATGCCTCTGAAACTTATATTAAATGTTATATGAGTGACACCGGACTACTAGTTTCTCATGCGTTTAATGAAAATGAAATATTGGAGAATGAAGTCTACAAACAGATACTGATGGATAAACTATCCTTAAATGAAGGAATGCTATATGAGAACATGATTGCCCAAATGTTAACTGCAAATGGCCATAAACTCTTTTTCTATACGAGATATAATGAAGAAAAACATAGAAACGATATAGAGATAGATTTCCTCATTTCCAATAACAGTAAGCTGACATACAAGACTTTTCCTATAGAGGTTAAATCAGGAAAAAGATACACAACTAAGTCACTTACTCGTTTTAAGGAAAAATATAGTAAGAGGATCGGTGGGTGCTATGTCATACATCCTAAGAATCTGAGTATAAAAGATGACATTCTCTGTATTCCTCCATATATGACAATATGTCTTTAGAAAACAAAAAGTTAAAATCTTTTAAATTTTTTACTAAAGGAATTTTCTCTCCGTCCGTTAAGTTATTTAGACGGATTATTAAACCGGCCAGTGAGCCGAATCTCAGGAGAGAAACAAGAGGATATCCTCTTGAAATTACAAAAAGTTCTTGTGTTTGTTTGATAACTTTGTATGGCAGGTCCGTACAAAGTTTCTTTTTTGAGAGATTTGAAAAATGACCAAAAGATTTTGCTTTTTTATGAAAATGGAATTATCCGGCTTATTCGCTTTTAAGAAAATCCTTAACACCAAGGATTCAATGGATGAGCTGTAAGCTCTAGTTCTTCGAAGACTTTAATGTTCTAAACTGATTTGGTGTGCACCCAAATTTCTTTTTGAACACTCTAAAAAAATAACCTGAATTCTGGTATCCGCAATTTTCGCCAATTCTGGCAACCGGAAGATTTGTAAGCAGTAGTGCCTGCGCCGCCCGATCCATTCTATAGTCATTGAGATAGTCAATGAAACTTTCACCAAAATTCTTTTTGAAGAATCTGCAGAAGTACTCTGTAGTAAATCCGAGTTTCTCTGCGGTTTCATTTACAGTGATGTTTTTCGGATAATTCTCTGAGATATATTTAAGCAGATGTTTTACACGATCTTCTCTCTGCATAGAGGAAGTGTCTGCCATTGCCTCTTCCTCTGAGAAATAACCTTTGCTTTGCAGAATTGCAAAGATTTCAATCAGTTTTGATTTTATTCTGAGTCTTGAACAGATTGAATTATCTTTTGAATTGGTAACTATGTAGTCGATAGCTTCATCAAGGTATTCAAAATCCGGATCATCCGGAGTTATCGGATTATATAGGGATGTGTATCCTTTTATAAGAGCTTTACTTAGAGCTCTTTCGCTTTCATCGTATTCGCTGAAAGGCAGCATTTTCGGATTGAATACTACTGCACTTTCTGACGAATAAGAAGGAAGAATAAATGAATGAAGTACATTGGCAGGGATAAATGCAATTGCTCTGTCTTTTATTTTATATTCCTGCATTTTGATGGTGTAACTGAAATCCCCCTTTATAAAGCGAACCAGCTCCACATCACTGTGCCAATGCATTTTTATATTGTTATCAAAGTTATATCCTGACCACACGTAGCTCTCAAGAGGGAATTTAATATCGCCTCGGTTAAGAGTTTCCTTAAGATTTTCTATTTCTAAAACGGTGGTCAAGATTATGTCTCCAATTATTATGCTTCTACAGTGGCGTTCTTTCTTTCATCAAGCGCTTTGATGATTTCTGGATATTCCTTATCCAGCTTGTAGCCTAGCATAGAAATGATACCTAATGCCAGAATTGCGATTGGCAGCACGGTGCTTGTCCACAGAATTGCAGTGCTTGCAGTAGCAGTCTGCTCAACAGCATTTGGCACATAACCACCGAAGTCTAGCACAAAACCCATCAGCACAGGGCCTAAACCGGCACCAACCTTGGTTCCGAATGAAGCACCTGCATAGATGTATCCTTCATGACGTTCACCGTCACGGTACTCACCATACTCAACTGTATCTGGAATCATAGCAAACAGAGTGGTCCAGGTGAAACCCTGACCAAAGCCATAGAATAATGAGGTTACGTAGAAGGCTGTAACTGAGTGAGGGAAGATAAATCTGATTCCCATTGCAAGACACAGCATTACACATGCCATCAGCAAACAGTTTCTCTTGCCTGCAATCTTCAGCATGAATGGAAGCAGAAGAATCATGGTAGAGAATCTTCCTGCGTTAACCAGCAGACCGTAAGAACCAACCAGCTCAGGATCATTTAGGAAATACTTGCAGAAATAGATGTTTACAGTATTGAAGGTAACATCTGAGGTAACTACGAAGACCATAGCCAGAGTAAGCATTAACCAGTAGCGGTTTGCGAACAGTCCTTTCATTGCTTTCTTGAAGTCGCGCTGTTCTGGAGCAGGAACTGGGGAGGCAATTCGCTCATGACAGAAGAAGAAGGTTAAAAAGAATACTGCTGCACCAACCAAACCGATGGTCAGGAAGGTATAGGTCCAGGCACGGGTGTTATTGCCATAGAAGTTAACCAGAGGCATGGTTACAGCTGTAATGGTTGCATTTCCTGCAGCCGCGAGCACCATTCTGTAGATAACAATTACAGATCTCTCGTAACTGTCTCTGGTCATCATGGTACTCATTGCGCCGTAAGGAAGATTGATTGCAGTGTAAACTACAGTAATAGCAAAGTTGTATGAGAAGAAAATATAAACAAGTTTTGCAGTTTCAGTTAACCCCTCTGGAACAGAGAACAGAAGTGTTGCGCCAAGAACGTATGGCACCAGCATTCTTAAGATCCAGGCTCTGGCTTTACCGTAAGGGGATTCGGTTCTTTCTATCAGATGCCCTACAAAGATATCTGAGAAACCGTCAAATAATCTTGAAACCAGCATAATGGTTGCAACTATACCAACGTTAACTCCAACGTACTCGGTATAGTAGAACATCAGGAAAGCCTGTGTGGCCACATAAAGCATGCAGCTTGCAAAATCTCCAAGACCATATGCAACCTTTTCAGTTACACCAATTGGAAGTGGTTTATCGGCACGGTTTTTTAATGCTTCAATAACCATTTTATTACTCCTTTAAAAATATTTATTTCAATCTTACTACTGCTGCAGCACAAGGGCCGATTACGAGCCTGTTGCCAGAAACTCTGACAGCATCAGAACTCTGTAAAAGTAATTTTTCGCCTTCACCTAAAGAAATCTCAAGATCAGAATCCTCAAAGTTGCAGAAAACTCCAACCTTACAGTTATCATCGGTTCGGGTGTATGCAATTACTTCATCTGAATGCAGATCAACTTCGTCAAAACGACCATAAGTAAAGCAGTTTAAGAGGTCCTCAGACTTTCTCAGAGCTGTCAGTTTCTTATAGTAGTTAAGTACTGAGTCTTTATCCTTTTTCTGGGTTTCTACATTCAGTTTTTTGTAGTCCTGATGAACTTTCATCCAAGGTGTGCCGGTAGAGAAACCTGCATTAGCAGCATCGCTCCACAGCATAGGTGTTCTTGCATTGTCACGTGCGTGATTGTTCAGAGCCTCCATGGCCTGTTCTTCAGTTAAGCCGTGAGCAAGGCATTTTTTGTATTCGTCGTGGGACAGAAGATCCTTAAACTCATCAAGTGAATCAAAATGAGTGTTGGTCATACCAAGTTCCTGTCCCTGGAATATAAATGGAAGTCCGCGCAGGAACATGAAAGCGGTAGCCAGTGCCTTGGCACCGTTAGCATTCTGCTGATGAGGCTTTAAGTACAGACTTACTGAACGAGGCTCATCATGGTTTTCCAGGATAGGGCAGATAAAGCCGCTTAAACCAACCTTTTTCTGAGTTGAGAAGTTATGGTCCCTGTAGTGTTTAACTGTTGAATGAGGGAATGCATAATAACCTGGCAGAGATTCGTAAAGCTCACGGGCAGAGAAATCAAACAGTGTTGAAAAACAGCCGTTATCGCCGTAAAGTTTTGGTAGAACCTCATCGCTGACACCGAATGCCTCAGCTACGGTCAGTGCATTGTACTTATCAAAGGTGTTGGCCTTAAGATCGTTTAACATCTTTGGAATTCTGTCTGTCAGCTTGCCGGTCATCTTGTTAGCTGCGCAAAGACCGTCGATGTCATCTGCAGGAAGACCAGGGAAGGATAGATCCTTTGCTACATTCATAATGGCATCTACTCTAAAACCAGAAATTCCCTTGTCCAGCCACCAGTTGATCATGTCGTAGACTTTCTTTACCAGCACTGGATTGTTCCAGTTTAAATCAGGCTGCTGTTTTGCATAGTAGTGAAGGTAGTACATATCATCGTAGCCCTCTACCTTCTCCCACACAGAGCCGCCGAAATAGGAGCGAAGATTGTCTGGAGCCTTGCCGTCCTTACCTTTTACAAAATAGAAGTATGAAGCTTCTTCACCTTCCGGATTTTTAAGGGCTTTCTTAAAGAGCTCATGCTCTGATGAACAGTGGTTTACAACCAGATCAAGAATAATGTGAAGATCCAGTTTCTTTGCCTTTGCTAAAAGTTCATCAAAGTCTTCCATGGTTCCGAAAACTGGAGCAATGTTGCGATAGTCGGCAATGTCATAGCCGTTATCTACAAAAGGAGAAACATATATAGGTGATAACCAGATGATATCAACACCAAGGTCCTTGAGGTAATCAAGCTTTGAGATAATGCCCTTAAGATCACCTACACCATCACCGTTACTGTCCATAAAGGATTTTGGGTAAATCTGATATGCAATTTTTCCATGCCACCAGTTTAATTTCATTTTCTTATATACTCCATTAACCATATTATGGCGAAAGTATACATTTTTTAATTTGTGCAAAATAGTGAACAATTTTGAATTTATATATACAGAATTGACTTGATATAATTAAAATAAAAAGTTGACATAATATAAATATCCTTATAAAACAATATGGTTATATAAGTTTTACAATTATTTATAGTGTTCAAAAATGACTGCAATAATTAACGTAATTTTATGAAACTGATCACGAAAAGAGTGCACTGAATTGATATTTTTAATTTCTTAATCCGCAGACTGGTTTTTGCTATATACTTTGCACACTGATTTCTGGTGTGTGATATGAAGCTTTTACTGTCTTATTTTAAAAAGAATCTTGATCTTAACTTTGCGCTTATTCTTGCTGTAATTTCATCTTTCGGACCTAATGTAACCTTAAGTCGAATTGAGGAAGGTCTTAATCTCAGAATCCTGGTTCTGCTGTTCTGCCTGATGATTGTGGTTGCCGGTTTCAGAAAGCTCGGCGTTTTAGATTACCTGTACAAGAAGTGCTTCATATTTGTATACGACGCCAGATCCCTTTCAAGACTGTTTATCTTTGTCTGTTTCTTTTTCTCTATGGCCGTAACCAACGATGTGGCTCTGATTATTTTTGTGCCACTGGCCATTAAGGCGCTTCAGGATTTAGGCCGAGATGATCTGATTATTCCTGTTGTCTCTCTGCAGACTATTGGAGCAAATGCCGGCAGTATGCTCACCCCGGTTGGTAATCCGCAGAATCTTTTTATATACAGTTTCTATCATTACGATCTTTTAGAGTTTGTAAAAGTCACCGGTCCTGTCTTTATTGTATGTGCTGTACTTTTATATGTCTTTACACTGTTTATAGACAAAAGTCCGTTAAAGCTCAAAGAACAGCTGACAACCCCTTTCAAGCCCTTTAGAACTGTAGCTTTTATTATGCTGTTTGTGCTGTGTCTGATGGCTGTATTAAGAATCATTGATGTCTACTCCATGGCCTGGATTGTAGTTTGTTCTGTTGCCGTGGTGGATAGAAAGATGTTCCGTCAGGCTGACTATAAGCTTCTACTCCTGTTTGTCTTCCTGTTTATATTTGTAAGTAATATCTGTACCTATGCCATGGTTGCGGATGTGGCTCATCACTTTGTTAAAAACTATGAGTACTTTGTTTCTCTGTCGCTCTCACAGATTATCAGCAATGTGCCGGCGACTGTAATGCTGGCAGAGTTTGCAATGGATTCAGACAGTCTGCTCAAGGGCGTGAATGTAGGAGGTATGGGTACATGTGTTGCCTCAATGGCCAGCCTGATTTCTCTTAAGGCCTATATGAAGGTGGATGGTTCAAGACCTCTGTATTACCTGAGAAAATTCACCAAATACAATATTAAATTTCTGTTTGTACTGGTGCCTATTCACATTCTTTTCCCATCTGTTTTCTAGGCGAGAACACAAAAAATTTCACATAAAAAAGGTAGATGCAAGTATAATGTAGTCAGTTTTAATGGAGCATTATATTCATGGCATTATCTTTTTTTGCGACCTGTCCTAAGGGATTGGAAAGTCTTTTACTTAATGAACTTATTGATTTAGGTGCTAAGGATGCGAAGGAAACCGTAGCTGGTGTATCCTTCAAAGGCGACTTTACTACAGGTATGAAAGCCTGTCTGTGGTCCCGTTTCGCATCCAGAATTTTACTTGAATTATCAGAGTTTTTCTGCGAGACCGACACTGAACTATATATCGGTGCCAACGGTGTTGCCTGGGAAAAATACTTTGATAAGAGCAATACTATTTCAGTAAGCTTCTCCGGAACCAATTCCTCAATTCGCAATACCCAGTACGGAGCCCTGAAGGTCAAGGATGCCATCTGTGACCGTATGCAGAAGACCTTAGGCGGAAGACCTGACGTGGATAAGGATAATCCTGATGTGGTCATCAACTGTCATCTGGACAAGAAGGGCAGTGCCAATATTCTTCTAGATCTGTCAGGCAAGGCTCTTTTAAAGAGAGAGTATCACCGTGGTACCGGTGCGGCTCCTCTAAAGGAAAATCTGGCTGCAGCCATGATTAAGCGTTCTGGCTACAACAACGAGAATTTCCTTGATCCTATGTGTGGCTCCGGAACCCTTTTATTTGAGGCAGCTTCCTTTGCAACTGATACTGCTCCTGGTCTTCGCCGTGAGCATTTTGGGTTCTTTGCTCTAAAGCAGTTTGACCAGGATATCTGGCTCAAGCTTGTAGAAGATGCCCGTGAGCGCAGCCGAAAAGGTATCGAGGCTGCTGTTGTCAAAGGCATTCAGATTATCGGTTTTGACCTTGATGACAGAATTGTAACCATAGCCAATGAAAATGCTCAGAAGGCAGGCTTTGCTGATCTTGTAAAGGTATTCCACAGCAATGTTCAGAATCTTTACAATCCATTTACCAACGAGAATAAGGTTACTATTGTTACCAATCCTCCATACGGAAAGAGAATGGGTAACTTCAATGAGCTTATCTCTCTTTATACTCAGATTGGTGCCGGTTTCAAACACTATTTCAAGGGAGCCAGAGCTGCTGTTATCTCAACTTCTGCAGAGCTTTTATCCTGTATGCGTCTTCATGCCGACAAGGTTTACAAGCTCTATAACGGTGAGCTTGAGTGTCAGCTCAGAGTATTCGATATCAATGAGACAGAGACTCTTAGTGTAAAAGAAGAGAAGAATCTGGCCATAGCCACCGATTTCGCAAATCGTCTGAAGAAAAATCTTGCCTATATGCAGAAATGGGCAAAAAACGTGAATACCAATGCCTATCGTGTTTATGATGCCGATGTCCCTGAGTATGCCGCTGCTATCGATTTCTATAACGGCTACTATGTAATTCAGGCGTACAAGGCACCTTCCAAGGTTAATCCAAGAGTTGCCAAGCGTCATGAGCTGGATATGCTGAGTGCTACCGTGGAGGTCGCAGGCGTAAGCGGAGATAAGGTAATTCTAAAGAGCCGCGAGGTTATGTCTGGAGATAGACAGTATGAAAAGTCTGAAGAACTTCGTGGAGAATTTATGACCGTGAATGAGGATAATGCCTTATTCAAGGTAAACCTCTATGATTATCTTGATACCGGTCTGTTCTTAGACGGCAGACTTATCAGAAAACTTATCCGTGAAAAGTCAAAGGATAAGGCTGTACTCAACCTCTTTGCCTATACCTGTTCAGCTTCAGTTGCTGCTGCTTTAGGCGGGGCTTCCCGTGTAGTGTCAGTTGATATGAGCAATACCTACTTAAACTGGGGTATGGATAACTTCAAGCTCAATTCTCTGTCACTGGAGAATGCCGATTTTATTCAGGCAGACTGTCTGGCCTGGCTTTCAAAGGATCAGGAGGAGAAGTTCGATTTAATCTATATCGATCCTCCAACCTTCTCAAATTCAAAGAGAATGGAATCCTCCTTTGATGTAAAACGAGACCATGTGGCACTGCTTGCAAATCTTACACGTCATCTCAAGGATGGCGGTGAGGTTATCTTCTGTACCAATATGAGAGGCTTCAGCCTCGATGAGTCTATTGGCGAGTATGGTTTCAGCTTTGAAAACATCTCAGAGAAGACTCTGCCTCGTGATTTTGCTCGTGACAAGAAGATTCACACCTGCTATCGCCTGGTATTTTCCAGAGCCGAGATGCACAAACAGCCTGAGCCAATGACCTCAGGAAAATCTGCTCCTAAGTGGCAGAAGAGTCTTACCGCCAAGAACGAGACCTTCCATGACTACACCGACAGAAATGATTATGAAGAGTCTGTAAGAGAGACTCTGACCAATAAGGTCTGGGGTAACGCCAAGACCTCAAGCTCCTCATACAAGACTCAGAAGCAGGGCAGATTTACCCGTTCAGATTCTGAGTTCAACGATGGCTCTCTACGCAGAAACCGTTTTGATGAAGGTAAGAGCGGCAGATTCTCCAAGGATCGCAAGGATAACAACCGTGGTTTTGGTTCTAAGAGCAGAACTCCTAAACGTAAGCCTCGTGTATTCGGTCCTGACGGAATTAAGGATCTGTAATGAGTCTGATATCAATTATTGATGCTCATCTTACTAACGGTGCAGATAAACTTTTAGACGGGGCAGATCTCAGTGTTGAAGAAAACGAGAGAATCTGTCTGGTTGGTCGTAACGGAACCGGTAAATCCACTCTGCTGTCTCTGATTGAAGGCAGTCGTGAACTGGATTCCGGCCGCATAATCATTCAGAATGGTCTTAAGATTGCAGCTCTGCATCAGGATCCTCCAAAGTATGAGTCAGGTACTGTATACTCTCTTGCTGCAACCGGCGTTCCTGTCGTGGGCGAGGCTTTAGCCAGATTTTTCAGCAGCACCGACCCTCATGAGCAGATGGAGCTTTCCTCCTTTATCGATAAGCATGACGGCTGGGCCAAGGATGCGGTTATAAAAAAGGTTTTAAACCGAATTGGTCTTGAGCCTGATACTCCGCTTGCTGACCTCTCCGGAGGCAACCGTCGCAAGGCTGCGCTGGCGGTAGCTCTAACCTCAGAGCCAAAGCTTCTGCTTTTAGATGAGCCAACCAACCATCTGGATATTGAATCTATCATCTGGTTTGAAGAAGAGCTTAAAAAGTTTGACGGTACCATTATTTTTGTAACTCATGACCGTTCCTTTGCTGACAGCTGTGCAACCAGAATTGTGGAGCTTGACCGTGGTTTTATGTATTCTTATCCAGGCAGTTTCTCAAAGTACATTGAGCTGCGTGATGAAAGATTAAGAAAGGAAGAACTTGCCAATATCGAATTTGATAAGATTCTGGCTGAAGAGGAAGCCTGGATCAGACGAGGCGTAAAAGCCCGTCTTGCCCGTAATGAAGGTCGCGTTCGTGATTTGAAACATCTCCGTGAGGTCCGTGCCAACCGTCGTGACCGACTCGGCAACGTGATTATGGAGGCAAATGAGGCTGCCCGCAGCGGTAACCTTATTTATGAGATTAAGGATATTTCCTTAAGCTTTGACGGTAAATCCATTTTCAAAAACTTCTCAGCCACGGTTATGCGTGGTGACCGTATCGGTATCACCGGTCCAAACGGTGCCGGCAAGACAACTCTTATCAAGACTCTGCTCGGCCAGATTAAACCTACCCAGGGTAAAATCAAAACCGGAGTTAATCTTGAGATACAGTATTTTGATCAGTACCACGAAGCTTTGGATCTGGACAAGAGTGTGGCAGATAATGTTGCTGATGGACATACTGAGGTTACCATCAACGGTAAGAGCAAACATGTAATCTCTTATCTTGCCAACTTCCTGTTCACCGGCCGTCGTGCCAGAAGTCCTGTACGAGTCTTATCCGGTGGTGAGAAGAACCGTCTGCTTCTGGCCAGACTCTTTGCCAGGAAGTCTAATCTTCTGATTATGGATGAGCCCACCAATGATCTCGATCTTGAAACACTAGAACTTTTAGAGGATCTGATTGCCAACTATGAAGGTACTGTGATTGTCATCAGCCATGACCGTCAGTTTATTGATAAGGTTGCTACTGAAACCTGGGTATTCGACGGCAATGGTGAAATTGAGTCGGTAATCGGTGGCTGGTCGGATGTGCTGGCTTACTATGAGCGAGTTCAGAAGGCAAGAGCAGAAAAGGAACTTACTGAGACTAAGAACAGTACCGAAGGCCGTGTTGTCAGAGTAGATGCTGCCGTTTCTGAAAAGAAATCCTCAGGACTTTCCTTTACCCAGAAGCATGAGCTTGAGAAAATTCCTTCAAGAGTTGAAGATCTTGAGGATAAGATTTCTGCATTAGATGAGAAACTCAATGATCCTTCAATCTATACTGACGGCGGTTCGACTGCTAAAGAAATCAGTGATGAGAGAGCAAAACTGGTTGAGGAACTGGATGCTCTTTACTCGCGATGGGAAGAGCTTGAGATGCTAAGTGAGGAATAGGTGCCAGCTGTATTATCAAAAATCGATCTGCATTCACATTCAAACGCTTCAGATGGGGCTCTTTCTCCTTCAGAGCTGGTACAGAGAGCCTGCGATAGAGGCCTGACTCATCTGGCTTTAACCGATCATGATACTGTTTTAGGTATCACCGAGGCTCAGGATGCCGCCAAAGGCAGACTTGAACTGATTCCCGGTGCTGAACTTTCCACCATGTGGAATAACTATCAGATTCATATTGTGGGGCTTTTCATTGATATAAAATCTCAGAGTCTTTTAAAGTATCTAGAAGGCCAGAAGGTATTCCGTGAAGAGCGTGCCCGTGAGATTGGCGCCAAGCTTGAGCGACAGGGCTTTGCCAATGCCTATGAGGAATGCCGTAAAAGAGCTGCTGAAGGAGCTTCCATTACCCGTGGCAATTATGCCCGTTATATTGTGGAGATGGGGAAGGCTCAGGATACCAATGAAGCCTTTAACTATTATCTGAAAAAAGGTAAGAGCTGTTATGTCAAAACCCAGTGGCCGGATATTTCCGTAGCCTGCGATGCCATAAAAGCTTCTGGCGGTGTAGCTGTGCTGGCTCATCCTCGACGTTATGAAATGACCAATACCAAGCTTCGAGAGCTGATGGAGTATTTTAAATCCTGTGGCGGTGAAGCTATGGAGGTAGGCTGTTCACAGATGAGTCCTAATGATCTCAACTATATGACCTCTCTGTGTAAGAAATATGATTTTATGGCTTCATTGGGATCTGATTTTCATCATGAGGGACCTTTCAGAGAACTTGGTCTTGGTCTGGTTATTCCGGAAGAACTGAAGAAGGTCTGGGAATGTCCTCAGGCAGAGAAATTCAATTTTCCATCTGAAGCTTAAGCGTGGATTGAAAAAATCTTCTGTAAAGGCTCTGTTTTTAATTTTAAAACGAAAAAGGCTCCGATCTAATCAGGAGCCTTGATAGTAGAAAGTGTAAGCTCTTAAACTTCTTCAAATTCCTTGTTATTGGAATTCTTTTTAACCAGAATTGCACAGATATCCACATCATTCTCTCTGTCACCTGTAAATTCCTTAGAGGCTTTATACAGTGCAATGAGCTGATCGGTTGCAGATTCATCTGCTTTGAGCTGACAGATATCAAGAGTCTTTTCCATACCAAACTCTTCATCCTTGTCATTAACAACAGAGTCAATTCCCTTACCGACGAATACCAGGGTATCAAGATATGAGAACTTGCCCTTTGAGTCTATATATACGGTATCCCTGGTAGAGCACAGCTCACTCTGCATCAGTTTTGGCTCTAAAACAGTAGCCTTGTGCAGATGAACCAGTATTGGAGTCTTTTTGCCGGCAACAGAGTAGATAAAGTTACCGGTGAACTCACTTAGAATCATGACAAAGATAGATATGTTGAAATCTTCGGTAGGCTTTAAGGCGAACAGCTTGTTAAGAGCTGTCAGAGTTTCACCAGGAAGTTTTGTATCGTTTACCAGGGCATTGCGGACGAAGGTGGTACAGGTACTGATTGCACTGATGGTCCTGGTATCGGATTTTGAGCATGAACCAAAGACAATACCGATATTATCCTGATCAACTCTGAATACATCGTAGAAGTCAGATGGATTCTCCTTTGAGGGCATAATAAATGATGCGATATCCAGGAACTTTGAGTTTGGCATATTCTTACCGTTAGGCATAAGATCACGATGCATGGTGGTAATAAGATCAATACGGGCCAGTTTTGCTGCATTCTTGCAGTCCTCAACATCCTTTTCTTCAAGCTCTTTGATCTTGCCGCTTACGGTTTCAACGATTGAATGACCAAGACTGTCTACTGAACTGATAATCTTGGATAGTGGTTCAAAAGTAACCTTTGAACCGTCAACTTTAGAGAGAATTTCGTTCATCTTGCTCTGGTCAGAGAGGATATTTGTAGAAACAACATCTATATTATTGGATATTGCGTTCATATCCTTTCTGAGGTTATCAAGATTCTTAAGCGCAAAGCCTAAAAGTCCGAACAGGCCAAGCAGACAGAGTCCAATCAGAATCAGATTTCCGGTAATAGCTGGCTTGATTAGAAGTCCCTTAGGAGTCTGTACTGAGACATAAACGTCAAACTCAGGATCATATATCAGAGTGATAAGCTTAACCTTTTCAGACTTGTTTTCAAACTGGATCTCATTCTGCTCTTTTGCTGCTTTGAACATTTCATCAGAAATCTCATCGCTTGAGAATTTTTCTGAGGAGGATAAAAGAATCTTTTTGGAGGAATCCATCACCGCAAAGGCGTTTACAGATTCGCTGTTGATAATATCTGATACATCAATCTTGGAGATTGCCTGGTTTGTATCCAGATCCTTATACTCGTAGTTTTCGTTTATGACTTTAACGTAGATGAAATTCTTATCGGCATCGTTGTGAAGCTTATAGCCAACAAACTTTTTACCCTCTGAAAGCTTGCACCAGTAGGAGGAGATATTGACGTTAAGCGCTTTCAGATTTTTTAAAACAGTATCCTGACTCTGTTTTGGTACCTTGAACATATCAAGGCAGTTCTCCTCATCAGGAATGTCCTGAGTGGTAACAAAGAACTGCTCATCTGCATTGGACTGTGCAAAATAGGGGAAAGCAGTGTAATCAAGCAGCCCCTGCTTATTGGAATCAACCTGGAATTTATCAAAGGCACGATCCTTGATGTCAGCAAAGAAAGGTCCGTATTTCTGCTTTTCGGACTCGGAGATGGCAGATGCATGTTTCTTTACGGCATCATAGATAATCTTTATGTAGTCTTTCTGGTTGTTAAACTGGGTGCTGACAGCCTTTGGCAACACAACCTCTTGATTGTATACGCTCAGTCCTGTACCTATGGTAACAAAACATACAGTAATTGCAGCGATAATCTTTGACTTTAATTGCATTTGAGTATTGAGTCCAACATGTGCTTGATTGAATTCGGTACGAAAGTATGACCGTATATCTTATTCTTTTTTAAATAATACTTTTCTCATTAGAATTATATAGTTATTTTGTAAAATTATTAAGTATCAAAGTGTTTATTTGCATGATCTAGGTAAAAGAATTGCAGAAAAAATGCTAATTCTGCATTGTCTATTTGACGTACTTTTGTATCTTGAAGAAATTTGTATTCAAAAATATGACCTTTTTTGCACAGGTCTTTTTGCTTTCTCTTAACGTAAAACTGGATTGTTTGTCCGCTATGTAGTGTTATAATTATGCGGCTTTGTTAGGAGACAAAAAATGGCTAAAGTTCAGAAAAAAGGTTTAGTAAGAATTTTTAATGCTTATAAGTACAGCATGAAGGGCTTTAAGGCCGGTATTGAAAATGAGGCTGCAATCCGTCAGGAGCTGGTTCTTGCTGCCATTATGACAGTGGCTTCCTTCTTTATTTTTAATTCAGCAGTTGAACTTGTGCTTCTGGTGGTTACTCCATGGATTGTAGTGATTACTGAACTTTTAAATTCAGCTGTGGAAGCTGTTGTGGACAGAATTGGCCCTGAATTTCATGAGCTTTCTGGCCGTGCTAAGGATTTAGGTTCTGCAGCTGTATTTGTTGCTCTAGGTGTAACTCTGTTTACCTGGGGTGCAATTATTGCTGAGCGTCTGGTTGCATAATAATAACGGTGGCTTAGGTAAAATTGCAGAAAACACCTGAGGACCTGATGCGTTTTGCCATGGATATGGCAAAAGAGGCTTACAGTATCGGAGAGGTTCCTGTAGGCTGTGTCATAGCCGATGCAGATGGAAATGTCATATCTACAGGGTATAACCGCTCTATCACTGACAATGATCCTTCTGCCCATGCCGAAATGGTGGCAATCCGTAATGCCGGCAGCCTTCTTAAGAATTACAGAATGCCGGGACTGTCTCTGTATGTAACTCTTGAACCATGCTGTATGTGTTCAGGAGCCATCATTCATGCCAGAATTGCCAGAGTATATTATGGCGCCTCTGATCTGAAAACCGGAGCCTGCGGCAGTGTTTTCAATGTCATGTCAGACCCAAGACATAATCACAGCGTGGAATGTATTGGCGGTATCCTTGCTGATGAATGCTCAAAAATGCTCTCTGATTTCTTTAAGGAAAGACGTCAGCAGAAGAAAGCTGAAGCCACAAAGCTCTGATTTTTCTTTTTCTGTAAGCTCTAATCTCTTATTCCTCTGTATTTTTCCTTAGTTATTAAAAAGATAACAAAGGTAACAAAAGTCCCTCTCCTTCACCATTAATTCTTAATTACTTGATATAGCGCAAATTTGTTGCAGGCAAAATTAGTATAATTACTTATGTGAAAGTAAGTGACTTATATAGGGAGCTAAACTGTGAAAACACGCAACAGCATCCGTGCTGAAATAAACGCACTATATAGAAATAAGGTAATTAACTGGCTGAGTGATTCTGTAAAATCAAAATCAGTTGTTGATCCTGTAAGAATTTATCTAGGTGCTCCTACAAAAGATGAAGATGTTTTATCAAATAAGGATGAATTTTTAGCTTTCTGTGAGGACTGGCATAAGGAATTAACTGCAGGAAAAGTTGATTTCATTGAAAAGACTTATCCTGAGATTGGTACTATTGAAGTTCCAATTCATCTGGTCTTTGAAAAGATTGATCAGATTGCAACCTGGGCAGGTCACCTGGTTGAGTATCATACCGCAGAAATGCGTCTGAACACTCTTCAGCTCAAGCTTCCTGATCTGATTGATTCCGGGGTTGAGAATATCAATTATCTGACAAGTCTGGATGAAGCAGATTTTATCCGTTTTGTAGATGTCTGCCGCTGGCTGTGTCAGAACCGCAATTCCGGTGTGCTGATTAGACAGATTCCTGTTCGCGGTGTTGATACCGAATGGTTTGAATCCCATCGTGTACTGATTCTAAACTTCCTGCGTGATTATCTGGATCTGAATCCTATGCGTAAGGATGTACTGCAGCTGGGACTGGTTCCTCCAACTCAGCCTATCAGAGCAATTTTCCTTGATAATGTTCTGCGCAGCAAGGTCGGTGGATTAAGAGATGTCGGCATCCCTATCCGTGAACTGAGCAAGCTTGATATTAAACCTCGCAAGGTTCTGCTGTTTGATGATCTGGCCACAGCTCTGTCTATTCCAGATATTCCTGGTGTAGTAATTCTGGTTCTATCCTCAAATATTGCGGATATCTGCAGAATTCCATGGGTTGCAAGATCACAGGTTACTTATATTTCAGGTATTGAAATGCGTTCATTTGCGGTTATAAACAACATTCGTGTTTATATTCCAAATGCCGTAAGTCTTACTTTAAATAAGGAAGTCTTTGATTCTAACAAGGATCTGTGGTCATTTGACGATATTGAGATTCAGGAACTCAATTCATCAATGGCTCTTACTGTTCAGGAATCTATGCTTTATAACATGCTAGCTGCCGGTGTATTCGGCAAGAGAGCAAGAATTCCTCAGGAAAGAATGCCTCTGCAGCAGATTTTTGATCTTCTTGAAATCAATTATGATTCTGTAGAAGAGGAAAAGCCTTCTGTCCCAGAGAGAACCTCAAAGGTTGATCTGGAGTCTCTGGAGAAGAGCATCGTTAAATCTTCCTCTGTAGATGAGAAGCCTGCAGAGCCTCCTGTAGAGAAGGTAGAAGAGGAGAACGATCCTTTCAATAACAGTATATTAGGTGAGGACAATTCTACTGATGTGGTTGAGTCAACTGCTTCGTTGCCTTCAGCATTACAGAATGATCCTAACGATAGCAAATAAAAATGTGTTAAAATACTGATATATATGCAAGAGATGAATTCTCTTTATGAAGGAGATTTCATCTTTTGTTGTGAATAAAGAGTATTTTTTTATCTCAATATAATAAAAACATAATAATTTATCAGCGATGAGAGTATGTTGTTCATTGATGAACCTTTGGTTCTCAATGGGTTTGATATTGCCTTGTGGCGTATTGAATATGACAGCTGTTTCTCATTGATTTGATACAAGGGGAAAAAGTATGTCTGCGCAGTTTTTAAGTATTCATCCTGATAACCCTCAGGTAAGATTTGTAAAGCAGATTTGTCAGATTCTAAGAGACGGTGGTGTTGCTGTTCTACCAACTGATTCAGCTTATGCCTTATGCTGTATGCTTGAGCAGAAGGCTGCAATGGAGAGAATCTCCAGAATCAGACAGGTGGACAAGTATCATAATTTCACTCTTTTGTGCAGAGATTTAAGTGAAATCTCCACCTATGCAAAGGTTGACAATACTGTTTTCAGACTGCTCAAGAACAATACCCCTGGAGCATATACCTTCATTCTTCCTGCAACCAAAGAGGTTCCAAGAAGACTGATGAATGAAAAAAAGAAAACTATTGGCATCAGAGTTCCTGATAACGCTATTTTAAGCGCTATTCTGGATGAACTTGATCAGCCGCTAATGAGCAGTACCCTGATTCTGCCTGACAGAGAGCTTGCAGAGTCAGATCCTGTAACTATAAATGATGAAATCGGTTCAATAACCGATCTTATTGTAGACGGTGGTGTTCTGGCCCCTAATCCAACCACCGTGGTGGTTTTTGAAGATAGTGTGCCAATAATTAAGCGATACGGTGCAGGTGATACCGCTCCGTTTGAATGACATAAATAGGAGTCCGTTTTGAAATACAGTCACAATACAATACAGTTCGTCAAGCTGTACATGATTCTGTTAATCCTCACTAGCTGTCTTGGCATCTGGCTTTATCCTAAACAATACGCGACTCCTTCAGCATCCTACATTAATGATTACGATACCCGCAGAATTGAGATTCATCGTAATATCGTCAAAAGTAAAATTTCCCGTGAGATGGAAGCTCGGGTTAAGAATTCAATTCAAAATTCTCTATCTGAGAAACAGTCTATTCAGGAAAGAGAGCGTATATTTTCGCTCAATCAGGAATTTGCCCGCAAGCGTGGTGAAGAAATCATCAGAGAAAGGTCAACACAGGGAAAGGCATCAGATGGAACTGTTTCACGTGATTCCAAGATGAGTGTGGCTCAGAGCCGTGTATCCTCACTTTCAGAGTGGACCAGAAAGAATATGGTTAAGGATCTGGATTAGGCTTTTTTCCTTATAAATTATGTTGGCTCGAAAACCCACGGTTTTAACCGTGTGGATGAGAGCCCGTAAAGATATTAAAAGTAAAATTGCAAAATAAAAAGTTGCCAA
>NZ_CACVSS010000016.1:0-36435 GCF_902756765.1 uncultured Succinivibrio sp.
AAAAATCTAAGTTTTTTCTAAGAGTTAAATCTTATTCTTCAAACAAACATACAACCTATATAGGAGAATAAAAATGAAGTTCAAGACAGTATTAGTGTTAGCAGCATTATCAGCAGCAGTTAATCTGGCAAATGCGGCAGATGACACATCTTTAGATGTAACATACAGTACCGGTGATACCTCTATTAGTGTAAGCAAGAATTCTTCCACCGGTTCATCAACACCGCTTCCACCTCATCATGCTCCAAAACATGATATAGACAAACATCATCCTGAATTTGCTCATGAGCCACCTCATGACGGTAAAGGGCCTCACCATCCAGAAGGAAAGGAACCTCATCATTTTGATGGCAAGGCTCCAGCCCATCCTGACGGAAAGGGACCTGATTTCCATGCAAAAGATAGCAAGCATCAATCACCAGATATAAAGAATGACATTCATAGGAATGACATTCATAAAAATGATGTTGCTCACAACGGAAAGGCATCCCCACAAAAACAGATTGAAGGAAAGCACGAGGCTGCTAAAGCATCCAGCCAGTACAAGGATTTAAAAAGAAAAGGTTAAATAAGATATTAATTTATGAAGCTATAGATTCTGCCTCAGATTTATGAGGCAGTTTTTTTATAATAGATCCAGACAGCTTTCTACAGGAAGACCTTCCAGCTTGTCCTCTTTGTTTTTGAATCGCTCGACCATGCGTCCAACTGCATTCATTGCAACCTCAATACTTTGTTTTACGGGCTCGCCTTTTAAAATGTGGCCCATAAAAACGGAGCAGAATATATCACCGGTTCCGGAGAAGGAAACAGGGATCTCCTCATAAGGCAGATTGAAATACTCTTCTGACTTTGGATCGAAACAGCAGACCTGCTTTCTGTTATCAACAAAGGCACTGGTAACCACAATTGTGCCTGAAGTGAATTTTCTCAAGGCATCAATCAGATCACGCATCTGTGCTGAAGAAACAGAACCACTCTGATAAGGTATTCCTGCAAGAAAACAGGCTTCTGTATAGTTAGGAACTATATAGTCAGCCACACCGATAAGTTCACGCATATAGCTGATAATACTCTCGGAGATACCGTGATAAAGCTCACCGTTATCAGCCATCACAGGATCTGAGAAAACGGTGATGCCCTTGGCTTTGAGGAACTTGCAGTATTCATTGACAATCTCAAGCTGCTCATGAGAGATAACAATACCGGTACCTACGGCATCAAATCTGAAATCATGCTTCTGCCATACAGAGATAGACTTTCGCATATACTCTGTTGTATCTAAAAGAGCATAATCCCCATAGGCAAAGTTATTTGAAACCAGAGCCGTAGGGAGATTAAAAAGGCTGTATCCCATATGTGAAAGAATAGGGATCATGGCTGTCATGGCAACCTTTGTCTGCCCTGCCATATCAGTAATCAGTAAAACTCTTTTCGGCATAGAAATGACTCTAAAAAAAATCCTCAAATATATTTGAGGACTTATTCTACTACAAAGCATCACATCAAACTATTTTCGGTCCAATGTGATGCATATCGAAATTTTAAACCACAACGGTCTGAGTTAGAACACTAACCTCAGGATCATCTAAAGTTCCGTTCTCTACTGCCTTTACGATGTCAGCCTGAGAATACTTGTCTTCAGGATAAACAACCACAACGGCCTTATCCTGATTCTGAAGGAAGTTGTGTTCGCCATAGTCTGTATAGCGTGTAGCACCTACTGACACCATGATCTGAGATGGAAACCCGGCCTCTGCAAGATAGCTGTTAATCATTTCTGCAGGTCCTTCGTTCTGCTGGTTGTTCAGTTTATCAATAAGCCACTCAATCAGCTTACCGTAAATGTAGCTGTAGTCACGAACCGCACTATCTTCACCGTAAGGATGAACTACACCGTCACGAACTAAGAATGAAGCGATTCTGTAACGGTTTAATATGCCCTTGTCATCAAAACGGTCGATTGCAATAGCATTGTCAGAAAAGCCCTTGGATGAAGCTCCCCAGTTCTTTTTCTGAGAAATCTTCTTTGCACCTTCCTTACGGATTGAGCAGTCATTTGAGGCGCCAAAGAAGACAGGAATCAGAGAAATAACCTTGCCTTCAGACCATTCAACATTACAGATAATTGCACACTCAGGTTCAATCTGAAGCTTCTGTTCACCCTGAGGGAAAATAATCTTGGATGAATCAAATGGAAATACGCCTAAAAACTCAGGGGTAACTTTTGATGCATGAGGAATAAATGTTGGGAAAACAGCTTTTGGAGCCTTAGCTTCTGCAGTTTTAACATTGGTAAAATCAACAGCCTCACCAGCCTGTTCTAAATGTCCGGTAAAATTACCCGCTACACCGAAGGTAGCCATCATTTTCAAGTTAATAGCCATATAAAACTCCTTAATCAGCTAGAGGTATTTTAGCAATTTTTTACCAGAATTACATTGCTATCAGACTATCGCATACTTAAAATATAGCCGACCAAAACAAAGTTTTTCACTTACGAGAACCTTAACAGGACATAAAGTCTACACAACATCGCATGAAAAAAATACTGGCTCTATCCTTTATAACGCTTCTTTGCAGCCTAACCTCTGTCCATGCGGATCAGCAGCACAAATCCTTCCGCGAAGCCAAGCTGCGGATATCACTCCGACAGATACGCTAAAAACGCCAAAAGAATTGAGGCGGAACATATCATGCCGGCATGGGAATTTGGTCATAAGAGACGCTGCTGGATCAGTGGACATAGAAAGAACTGTGAACACAATGATGCAGAATTTCAGGCAATGCATGCAGATCTGCACAATCTCTACCCTGCTATAGGAGAGGTAAACAGCGATCGTAACAACTACAGTTATACAGACAGGCTTTCTGACGATAACTATCATAAAGACTTTATCTCAGGTAAAAAGGTTAATAACCACTCCAGACACAAAATCAGAGGCTACGGTCAATGTGAAATGGTAATTGACCGAAACAAAGAGGAGGCAATGCCTCCCGTAAGAGCCAGAGGCATAATTGCCAGAGCCTACCTTTATATGAGTTCACGTTATAATATAGAACTGAGCAAAGAAAAGGAGCAACTTTTCAAAAAATGGAATAAAATGTACGCTCCCGATAAAAATGAGTGTTTAAGAAACAGCAGGATCAGACAAATCCAGGGCCATGACAATCCGTTTGTCAGCAGGGGTTGCCGCTTCTAAAAGAGAAAGATCTCCCTACCCCAAAACCATTTGAATACAAATTTCAGCTTAATTTAAAAAGTTAAAAGCCGAGTTTATATATGAGAACAGTAAGAATTTGCCAGTATAACGCTAACCTTGCGGAAAACGTTGAGCTAGAGCTGGATGAAGATGGCTTCGGTCACCTTGTCAGAGTTTTACGCTTCAAAGAGAGTGATCCCTTTGTGGTTTTTGACGGTAAAGGACACGAGTACGAGGCTGTAATCTGTTCAGCATCAAAATCAAAGGCTACCTATAAATGTGTAAAGGAGATTCAAAGAAATGTTGAATCCCCTCTTTATATTGAGCTTGGCCAGGTTATAAGTCGCGGCGACAAGATGGAATTCACCATTCAGAAGGCCTGTGAGCTTGGAATCAGCGAGATAACACCTCTTTATTCAGCAAGATGCGGTGTTAAACTTGATGAAAAACGCCAGTCTAAAAAGGTTGAGCAGTGGCAGAAGATTGCAATATCCGCATGTGAACAGTCAGGCAGAAATGTAGTACCTCGTGTCAATGACATCACCAATATTGATGACTGGTATGCACAGAATCCAGAGGCGCTTTCATTAACACTTGACCCAAGAGCTGAAAAGAAACTTACTGAGCTTGAAATCAGACAGCACTTGAGACTTTTAATCGGACCTGAAGGCGGTCTGGATGCCGATGAAATTGCAAAAGCAACAGAAAACAGTTTTGTCGGCGTAACCTTAGGACCAAGAATTTTAAGAACCGAGACTGCTGCACTGGCTGCATTATGTATTCTCGGAAGCAAATACGGAGACCTTTAATGGAGAACTCACCATTAGTCCTTGGAAAGAATACCACCTACGATAACGAATATGCTCCATCAAGACTCCACAGAATTGAAAGAGCATTAGGCCGTTCCGCCATAAAACATCTTAAGAGTTTCAACGGTATGGATATCTGGCGTCTGTATGAGATGACTTATCTTAATTTAAATGGTCTGCCAGAGGTCTGCATGGGTATTATGAAGGTACCCGCATCAAGCCGATATATCGTAGAATCAAAGTCTCTAAAGCTTTATGAGCTGTCATTCACCATGACAAAATTTAAGTCTCTAAAAGACGTGGAGACCGTTTTTGCAAGAGATCTGTCAAGGCTTCTTGAATGTGAGGTCGAAGTTAAGCTGTTTGAGGTTAAGAACAAGGAATTTGCCTTTGAGACTCCAAAGGGAATCTGTCTTGAAGAGCAGGATTTTGCCAAGACCATTAGCTTTAAAAGCTACGAGTATTCACCAAAGGTACTAAGTCATGCCGAAGGTAAAAAAACAGTATCAAAGATCTATTATACCAATCTCTTCAGATCACTGTGCCCTGTCACATCTCAGCCGGATCACGCTACTGTAGTGATTGAATATAAGGGGTTTGCACCTAACGAAGAGTCTCTTCTGAATTATCTGGTTTCACTTAGAAATCACCAGGGATTCCATGAGCAGTGTGTTGAGCTTATCTACTCTGATATCATGCATGCATTAGAGCCATCAGAGCTCACCGTTTCAGCATTCTTCACCAGAAGAGGCGGTATTGATATCAATCCTGTCAGAACCAATCTAAAAGATCAGAAATTCCCTTCTGTAAGGTTTATTAGACAATAACCACTTATAAATACAGTATTTTTTTCAAAAAGCTGTACACGTCAAATCATGGCCCGCACCTGCGGGCTATAATCTAACGGTAATAATTATAAATAAGGAGCCCATATGAGTATTGTTGATGTATGGCCATCAGGTTCCATGGCTTTGTTAACCCAAAGCGAAGCCGATGCTTTGTCTCTGTCGAGCAAGGGAGAGCTTTATGAGCTCTATCGTAACTGCTCTTTAGCTGTTTTAAACAGCGGAAACATTACAGACAATTCAAAGGAATTACTGGATAATTTCAGTGATTTTGAAATCAGCATTATCAGAAACGAACGAGGTTTGAAGCTTGAGCTTATCAACCCTCCAAAGAGTGCTGTTGTTGAAGGTGTGGTGATAAAAAAACTAAGAAATCATCTTTATTCAGTTCTGAGAGATATCGTTCAGTTACAGTCCTTAGGAAAGGATGGAGAGAATTTTCTGCGTAAACAGTACGATTCTGAAAGCGCCTATATTACCAACCTTATCTTTATAATCCTGCGAAACGCAGGCGTACTCAAGGCCGGTGTAAAACCAAACATCGCTGTCTGCTGGGGAGGTCACTCTATTTCTCAGTCGGAATACGAGTATGCTTACAATGTAGGCTTAGAGTTAGGTTTAAGAAAAATCGATATCTGTACAGGATGCGGTCCAGGCGTAATGGAAGCACCAATGAAGGGTTCATTCCAGGGATTCTCAGAGCAGTGTGAGCAGGATAAATGCCGCATGATTGGACTTACCGAACCATCCATCATTGCAGCAGAACCACCTAATGCAATGGTTAGTGAGCTGGTCATTCTTCCAGATATCGAAAAACGTCTTGAGTCCTTCGTAAGACTGGGACATACAATGATCATATTCCCTGGCGGACCTGGTACTGCAGAAGAGCTTCTGTATATTCTTGCCATAAAAATGAGCAATGAGAACAAACATAACTTTCTGCCGCTGATCCTCACCGGAAACAAGGATTCAGAGGAATACTTCAACGCCTTAACCGAATTCCTGGTTCTATGCTTTGGCCCAGAGGTAACCAGATATTACGATCTGATTATTGATGATCCTGTTGCAGTAGCCACCAAGGTTAAACAGAATAATGAATCTGTTCTTGATCACAGAACTATTACTCATGATTCCTACTGTTTCAACTGGACTTTAAAGATCCCTTATGAACTGCAGGTCTCACAGCCTGTTTCTCATGAGTTCATGGCAAGTCTGAATCTCAAGCGAGATCAGGAGCCTTGGAAGCTTGCCTGCAATCTGAGATCAGCCTTCTCCGGTATTGTGGCAGGTAACGTCAAGGAATACGGTATTAAGCTTGTCGCCCAGAAGGGACCTTTCAAACTTCACGGTGACAAGGATATCATCAGATCAATGGATAAGCTTCTGCGCAGCTATATCAAACAGGGACGTGTTCTTCTGTCAAAGAAGGAATACAAACCTTGCTACGAACTGTGCAAAGACTAGCCTGAAATACAAAAAACAGAGAAATCCGTGCCTGCTTTGCAGCATGGATTCTCTGTTTGTCTTTTCTATGTTCAAGGATCAGATTGTCTTACAGCTCGGCAATCAGCTCAACAAAATCTGAAGCATTCTTCTTACCGAAAACCACCTTTGAATCATTGAGAATAATACAAGGCACACTCATGATATTGTATTTATCCTTTAAATCCGGATAGTACTGAATATCGTACATCTGAGCCTTAACTCTGGTATTGAGGGAAGCAATTCTCTGTGATCCCATTACAGCTTCGGGACACATGGTGCAGCTTAAAGAAACCACAACTTTGATATCTACATCCTTATCAATTGCCTTTATTGAGGCTAAGAGAGATTCATCAATAGCCTGTCCTGGACCTGCAGTATTATACAAAGCAACGATAAAGGAATTGAACTCATGACCACCAGGAACACCGTGGAATACAATTCGGTCTGATGAACCGTCATAGCTTACTATATGAATGCCGGGATCAGACTCAGTGTTTAGCACTTCATAATGAATTCTCTCTGATAATGAAGAAAACTCTTCACAAAAGCCCCTGAGCTTTGATGCCAGTTCTGTGTGATCATCATGAACTCTTAAAATCACATCTTTCTCAAATTTAGCTATTACAGCCCCAACCTGTGCCTTTATTTCTTCAGACAGGAAGGAATCAGAATCAGCCTCTGCTGTATCAGTCTTTACTGATGGAGTTTTCTGAGGTTTTACCTCAGACTTTTCCTGCTTGAATTCAGGCAGATCCAGCTCGTCATGGAGTCTTGAGATATGCTTTTCAGCAGCAGTGGCACTTATCGCACCATCTGATACTGCTGTAACCACCTGACGAAGATTCTTTACACACAGATCACCGGCAGCAAAAACTCCTTCCACAGAGGTCATTCTGTTCTCATCGGTAATTACGTAGCCATTATCATCAAGCTTAATTTTGTCTTTAAACAGAGAGGTATTTGGAACATATCCTGCAAAAACAAACACACCGAAATTCTGTCCGTCAGAAGAGCTGAAATCAGTTTCCTCACGGGTAAGATTATTGATTAGTTTTGCAGACTCAACAGAGTTTTCTCCATCAACTTTTACCAACTCTGTATTGAATAGTACTTTTATAGATGGATATTTTTTTAGCTCATCACTTACGCTTCTGGCACATTTGAATTCAGCAGAACGGACACAGATAGTAATGGAACGGGCATATTTGGTAAGAAAAATACTCTCTTCTACCGCGGCAAAACCACCGCCTATAACCAGAAGATCTTTTCCTGTAAAGAATTCTCCATCACAGGTAGCACAGTAGGCAACGCCTCTCCCCTGGAATCTGTCCTCTCCCTCAAAACCAACTTTTCTTGGATTTGCGCCTGTAGCAATAATAACTGCCAGAGTTTTCAGTATTCCTTTAGAGGTGATAATTTCTTTGATTTTATTGTTTAAATTAAGATCGGTTACATCAGCACTTAGAAATTCAGCACCAAAATTCTGAGCCTGCTGAAACATGGTTGAGGTGAGTTCTGAGCCGCTGGTACTGATAATACCGGGATAATTTACAACTTCAGAGGTGATGGTAATCTGTCCGCCGATTTTCTCTTTTTCGACAACCAGAACTTTATATCTTGCTCTTGCCAGGTATATAGCGGCGGTTAGCCCCGCCGGGCCACCGCCGATAATAATGGCATCATACATTTTTTCCATGAGACACCATCCTTTTTGTTTTAGATTAAACCAACCAGATCAAATGAAGGCTTCAGAGTTTCCTTGCCAGGCTGCCATTTAGCAGGACAGACCTCATCACCGTGTTCTGCAACAAACTGTAAAGCCTGAACTTTACGTAGCAACTCCTCTGCATTACGTCCAACATTACCTGCACTAACCTCATAAGCGGCAATCTTGCCCTCTGGGTTGATAATGTAGGTACCGCGCTCTGCCATACCTGCCTCTTCAATGTATGCATCAACATCACGAGCCAAAGCGCCGGTTGGATCACCAATCATAGGATATGAAATCTTGCCAACTTTCTCAGAACTCTCATGCCAAGCCTTGTGGACAAAGTGGGTATCACAGGATACAGAGTAGATCTCACAGCCGATCTTCTTGAAGTTTTCATATTGATTTTCAAGATCTTCAAGCTCTGTAGGACAGACAAAAGTAAAATCAGCAGGATAGAAGAAAAGAACTGACCACTTGCCTAATAAATCAGACTTGGTTAAATCTCTAAACTCCCCCTTGCCTTTAACGCCATCTTTATTCTGGTATACAGTTACTTTAAAATCTGCAAGCTCTTTATTGATTAATGACATAATATAATCTCCTAGTTAATATGTAACTTACTAAATTAAAAACCTTTTAAATTACCTAATGCTAACTTATATTAGCATTAGATAACTTTTTTATTCTAAAAAAAGAGAAGGATTTATAATCTGAATCAAACTTCTCGTTCACTTCATGTCTAGGATAATACCATTAAATTTTACTAAATTAAATACTATTGATAATCATTCTTAATAAGAAATAAGATTATTCAGAATTTCAATTACTTAATTTTATTTAATTTCTTAAGAATAAAGATAAAAACAGCGAAGAAAGCAAGTAAAAAGCTTAAGTACTAATGAAGAATATCAGAGCAGTCTCTGCCTACCAAAGAACAGGCTGTAGAGAACAGATCATTGAAATTATTAGTGAAATTACTCATGAAGGCACCTAGGGAGAAAGTAAGTACCGAAATGCCCACAATCATGGATATAGCAAAACCCAAAGAGAAGATATTAAGCTGAGGAGCTGCTTTGGTCATAACACCAAGTGTGAAATTAACAACCAGCATGGTACAGATTGCACTCATGGACATTGCAAGACCAGCTTTAAACATTGAACCAGAGAAAAACATCAGATCATTTAAACTCTGAGAAGGAATAAAAGAGCCCATCGGCAGAGTAGTAAAGCTATCCATGAGTAGATTAAAAAACAGCAGATGCCCGTTTATAGAAAAGAAAACCAGAGTACATAGAACAGTAAAGAACTGGCCTACAACAGGAGTATTTGTTCCTGATACAGGATCAACCAGAGAGGCAAAGCCAAGACCTGTCTGCATAGCAACAGCCTGACCGGCAATAATGAAGGCCTGAGAAACAAACAGCGTTACCATGCCTAAAGCAAGACCGATTAAAACTTCCTTAATCGTAATGAGAATTCCGTAAACACTAAAAGGTTCAGTATTTGGAGCCAGATCAGGAATATTAGGAAGCATGCACAGGGTAATAGCAAAGGCAGATAGAGTCTTAGTCATCGTAGGAATACTACGTGACGAGATCGCGAACATGCTGCCAAAAAAAGCAGCAATTCTGCACAAGGGCCAGACAATCTGAGCTATGGCAGTAAGAGATATTGGCTCTAAAAAATTCATTACCCGATAGACTGAGGAATCAGATCAATAATAAGTCTGAAAAATGACATAAGCTTTTCAAGGCCCCAGTGAGCACCGAAAATCAAAGCACCCACTGTTACCACAAGACGAGGCAGGAAAGATAAGGTCTGCTCGTTAATTGATGTTGCAGCCTGAAAAACAGACACAATCAAACCAACACACAGAGAAGGGATAATACTGGCACTAACCAGAATAGCCACCAGCCCTAAAGCTTCTCTGACAATATCAATAAAGACCTCGGCTTCCATATTATGTACCTCCGACGCCTATACCAAAGCTTGTCATCAGTGTTCCCATGATAAGAGACCAGCCGTCAACAAGCACAAAAAGCATCAGTTTAAATGGAAGAGATACAATCATAGGCGAGAGCATCATCATACCCATAGCCATAAGTATGGATGCGACCACCAGATCGATAATCAGAAACGGCAGGAACAGCATAAATCCAATCTGAAATGCTGTTTTAAGCTCACTGATGATGAAAGCAGGGATAACAACTCTCATTGGGACATCATCGAGCTTGTCAATTTTTACATTTGCATACTCTGAAAATGCATTAAGATCAGACATACGGGTCTGATTCAGCATAAACTTGTGGAGAGGTTTCTGAGCAAGAGAAAATGCTTCCCTGGCCTCAATTTTCTCTTCCATATAAGGCTCAATAGCTGTGGTATACATATCATCAAAAACAGGTGTCATTACGAATATTGTCATGAACAGAGCTATACCGACAACAACCTGATTGGAAGGAGCCGCCTGAAGACCGATAGCCTGACGAAGAATACCGATTACAATTACAATTCTGGTAAAGGATGTCATCATAACCAGAATGGATGGTATGAATGACAGAAGGCCCATCAGGATTACAACCTGAAGATTCAGGGCATAATCAGAGGTGCCGTCAGGATTGACTTTTACCGTAAAGGCATTGATATCAAGATTACCTGCAGCTGAGGCTGTAGGGACAAAATAAAGAATTCCGGCACTGACAAGTGCAATACAAAGACTAATGGCAAAAGTTTTCTTAAGGGATGCCAGGGTATTAAAAAGTCGCCTGGTATTTCCCATAAGTTCATGATCAGTGCTCTTTTGTAGAATCATTCTCTTTCAAGCTCTTTTGTGTCTGAGCATCTGCCCCGGACATAATCTTTTCAAATTCAAGTTTTACATCATCAACGTCAGTAAGATAGGTTATCTGATTCTGGGTAACACCAAGCAGAACTTTTTTACTGCCGGCTTTTACAATAACAACTCTCTGCTTGGGGCCAACATAAAGCTGATTCTCTATTCCCAAAGTCCCCTTGTTGACTTTTACAAAGCGAGTCTTTCTCAGAAGATAAGCTAATGCAACTATCAAAGACAGGATTGCAAAGGTTGAAATTACCCATGAAAAAATAGAGGCTGTGTCCAGTACAGGACCACCAGCCTTATCCTCTGCAGCTAAAACAGGTGCCGCAGCAAAAATACTAAAAGCGCATAAAAAACGTCTAATCATATGACTACTGCAATTTCTTGATACGCTCAACCTGACTAATTACATCAGTTAAACGGATACCAAATTTATCGTTAACTACAACAACCTCACCATGAGCAATCAGGGTACCGTTTACCAGCACATCCAATGGTTCACCTGCCATACGCTCAAGCTCAATAACAGAACCTTGATTCAGCTGTAGCAGATTTCTAATAGATATCTTTGCGTGACCAACTTCCATTGTAATAGTTACCGGAATATCCAGAATGGAATCCAGTTTTTTTCGTTCTTCAGCTGTCAAAGGAGACTTGCTCTGAGCCCCACCCTCTTCCTCAAATTCTTCAACTGGAGGAGAAACGGGATCTTCACTGCCACCTTCCTGTGCACCAAGAGCCGCAGCCCACTCGTCGGCTAATTTCTGATCGTCTGACATACATCACCTTCTAATCGTCATCAAAATCTTCCATCTCATCTTCATCAGCAATATTAACTCCATTACCTTTAATAAAGCTGAAGTCATTCTTAGCACTCTTAGGTCTTTCCAGTACCTCAGAGATTCTGATGGCCATCTTATCTTTTGACTGCCCAAGCTTGGCATGATAGCTTGGCAGATCCTCTACATATACCAGAAGATTATCCGGAATATCAACGTTTAAAACATCTCCAACCTTAAAATCCATCACATCGCGTAGGGAAACAAGTGTGTCGAGAAGCTTTACTCGCATATCCACGTTGACATCCATAACCTCTTCACGTAGAGCTTTATTCCATCTTACATCAGTATCGCCCTTGTCTGACTGCACACCAGCATCCAGAAGCTCTCTGATAGGTTCAATCATGGAATATGGGAAGCAGATATGCAGATCTCCGCCACCACCATCCAGATCCACATGGAACTGATTTACCACCAGAACTTCAGATGGAGAAACAATGTTTGCCATCGAAGGGTTAACTTCAGAATCAAGGTATTCGAACTCAACATCCATTACAGGAGACCATGCATCCTTGTAATCAGCGAACACCATCTTCAGAAGTTTCTGAGTAATTCGTCTTTCTGTAGGAGTAAATTCACGACCTTCAATCTTGGTTCTGAATCTACCCTCACCACCGAAAAAGTTTTCAACCAGAATAAATACCAGTCTGGCTTCCAGTGTGATCAGAGCTGTACCCTTTAAAGGACGGAAACGAACCATGTTTAAGGAGGTAGGCACGAACAGAGTCTGAGTGTATTCTCCAAACTTCATCATGTTCACGCCAGTCCAGGTAACTTCAGCACTGTGACGCATCATGTTAAAAAGGCTGATACGCATGTGACGGGCAAAACGTTCGTCCACAAGCTCAAGAGTTGGCATACGGCCACGAACAATACGTTCCTGAGAGCCAAAGTCAAAAGTCTTGACGCCAGTAGTTTCCTGGGGTTTTTCCTCTTCAACATCATCCGCTCCATGTAACAGAGCATCGATTTCGTCCTGAGATAAAAACTCGGTCACGTTATAAGCTCCTTACTGTAGAACAAATTTAGTAAACAGGATCTGGTCTACGACCGGAGTCTTGTTAAGCTCTGACATCTTTGCCCTCACAGCATCCAGTAAATCACGCTTTAGTCGCTGTCTTCCTGAAGGAAGCAGTAGGGCTTCGTATGACTGGGCTGATAGTCTCTCAAAAATTACACTGGTGATAAGAGCAAGATGGTTTTTGGCTAAAGCTTCATTCTCTTCACCAATAACAACCAGCACCACATCAACCTGTCCAGTATGAATCCTTCTGTCACTCTTTATGGAGAAAGTAAAGGTTTCTTTAATAGGAACATAGATATCACGCTGAAGCAACATCTTTTCCTTTTCCTCAGCTGCCTTCAGTGCGGCTTTTTCCTCAGGGGTTGGCCCAGGAGGTTCAAAAGGAGGGAGATGCTTGAAATACGCAACACCAAAATAACCGCCAACACCAACAATCAGCAGCAGAACAACAGCTATGATTAAGAAAAGTTTACCTTTCTTTTTAGGAGCATCATCTGAATCTGCTGTATCAACATTATCTTTTTCTTTTTCTTTAGCCATAATTCTCTCCTTTTTTTTATATTATGGCACACAGATAAAATTATTCACTTAATTATCATATATTTCTACGCAAAATAGCTTACTGTATTGCTATTTTGTGAGTTATTTAAATTTTCATTATTCTCTATATGATGATTTTCTGACGCCTCGGCATCGGTTTTACCTCCTGCAAAGATTGTGCCGTTATCAGATTGATTTTCTTCATTTTCTTTATGCTGCTTCTGATTCTGTCCGGAATTCTGAGAGAATTCATCCGATGAAGAGCCATTAAATGCCCTTTCCTCATCGTATTCTGCAACTTCAGTTTTTGCAAAAATACTATTGGATTCGAGCAGATTCTTTAGAACATCAATACCGCTTTCAAGCATTGCACGTGTTCCCGAATGAGAAGCACTGATAGAAATTTTAGTTATTTCTTCTGCTGATTGAGCATCGATGACAATTCGCATCTTGCCTAAGCCTTCAGGATTCAAGGTCAGATCCAGTGACTTGAGATTTCGAGAAGACATCTCCATCACTTTCATTGCTAGCGCTTTAGCATTCTCCTTAAGATCAGATGACATATTCAGCAAATCAAGCTTAGACTGCTCCATAGCAGAAAGATTGAACTCGCTGGCGTTCTTTGTCATAGAAGCTAGGGCCCCTAAACCATGCTGTCCGGAGTGACTGAACATCGAAGAGCTATTTCCCTGTTCAGAAAAGGATTTAGAGAAAAGAGTATCTGTACTGATCCCTACCCCACTCTCTGAGTGCATTCGAGGATTAACTGCAAAGGCATCCACTCTGGCAGATGGCATTTCAGACTTCAATTCTGACTCCACCGAAGAACCACTAACAACCTTCTGAAGAAGAGCTACGGACTTTTCAAAATTATTCTGAAGACTCTCCTTTTTATTGTCGAGAATTGATTCAATCTTGGTCTTTATATCCTCTTTTGCAAGAATTTCATCAAGACTAATGGAAGTCCTAATGCTATCCTCGATTACCTCAAAATCCTTTGCTCCAAAGTCCTCGGTCATAGAGAACAGAGGCTTTTCAGCATTAACCTTAACAGTGCCGTCAAGTTCTTTAAGCATACTCATTACATCATCAGCAGCAGAGAACGGCTGAATATCAGGAGAACTTTCGTTGGCGAGGAAGGTCTTTAAGGCCAGAACATCTCCCTTAAGGAACTGCACGGCAGCCTCTTCAAATGCCTTTGAATCAAAATCCTTCAAAGGATTTGCAGACATCTTGTAAACAAGCTCATTTAAAACCTTTGGATCTACCGTTGTCAGATCAATACCATTTTCCTGTGCAAGCTCAGACACTTTTGAAAATACATTTAAGTTCTGAATCTTTGCTTCAGGCAGCATTTCAGCATCTGACAATTTCTCTGATACAGACTCAGATTCAGGTCCCACTGATTTTGCAGCAATAAGTGAAACCATCTCTGCAGAGGAATTACCATTTTCAGAGTTTATATATTTCTCTTCTGATAACAGAACAGTATCTGATGACTTAACTGATTCAGACTGAGCAACTGTCTTCTCTGTTTTTTCTGAAAACTCTGCTTCATTGGAGACATAAGTATCAGCACGAGTTTCCGCTTTAGCAGTCTTCTGCTCCATGTTTTTGTCAGGATAATCTCTTGTGGAGATAACCTTTTCTTTGTGTGAATTTGAATCTAATCTTATTTCCTCTCTTTTAGACTTTATCTTAGGTGTGTTTGCTTTTGAATTAAAGCTATCCCTAATATCAGCTGCATTCGAATCTGATCTTTTTCCCTTAACGTCTCTGTTTTGAAGCACTCGCTTCTGAACATGATTAGAAGATTCTTTTGATATTCTGTCTGACTGAGAGAAAGAAATATCTTTCAGAATCTTAGAAAAATCTAATCCAGAATTCATGGCAGGCTGATATTTCAGATTGCCACTTATGGCAACCTTTGCATCTTCAAGTTGATATGAGCTGCTTACTGATTGCATTCCACATCTCCTTTTTCCATAAATAGTTCCAGGATATTACATTTATAATCAAATGGTTATAGATTTTTTTAATCTAAAATCCACAAACCATGACAGCATAAATGCAATTTATCTGCCAATTTCTAATGGAAAGAAATTCTGAAGAAAAATTTTTAATAGAAAAAAAGCCACAGAATGAGGAGGATTTATAAATATAAAAAAACTCACCATTTAAGTGCAGCTGCATAATAATTTAAAAAAATTATGCAATAACACTATTTTTATTTACTGATAAAATCAGGAGTTCCATAGAAATGTATAAAATTTTAGGCAAGAATAAAACAAAAATAGGCATGTAAAAGTTAAGTAAGATTAGGTATATTTTCTCAAAAATTATACTTATCAGATTTAGGCTAAGCTTTATATGTACGAGAAATCAGGCATACGTAAAGTTAGTTCTACAAAAAAATATTCAGACATTCTGGAGTACACGGTTGTTACGTTAGCTCTCAGACCGGCTTACAGCTAAGTTTAAAGATCTATCGAACGGAAAACTTTTTTCACTTTAGGTAGCAGGTCACCTAGGTGCCTCCCCTAATCAGTTTTCCTTTACAGAGAAATGATAAATTTTAGGATTACTCTAATGAAACCAATATTCACAACTCTTGCAATTATTACCTGCGTTGTATTTATTTTTGCATATCTGCTGTTCAATGACAGAATTTTATGGGAAGGCGTTGCAGCCCTGATTTGCCTTGCTGTCTATGCAGTTTCACCATGTTCACTGTTACTAGATCCTAATGGTGTTCCAAGAATGGATAATGCTGATTAATATTGATGAACTTTCAGATCAGCTTTAGCTTCAAAAAAGACTAAAAGCTGATCTTCTATAATTAAGCTCTATCCTCAACTTTTTTTTCAAAGCAAAGTAATCTCAAAAAACACCTTTCGTATAATCAACATAATAGTCTTAGAAATTAGAACTTAATTTAATCAGAAATTGAGGCGTTTACTTCATCTTTTCAATTAGAAGTCTTGCCTGTTTAGATGAGACAATATCGTCACTGAGTTTCTGCTCTGCCTTAGCTTCAAGGCGTTCGCGCTCAAGACGATGCTTTTCTATAAGAGATTCGATGATCTTTCGCTGCTGCTGTTTATCAAGATAATTGGAACGGGCTCTATTCTCCTGTTCCTGAAGCTTTACAAGACCGGCTTCCTGTCTTTCCTTAATCGTCTCAAGCTTATTAATGAACTGTTGGTATGCAAGGTAGGTACTCATATCCAGCTGAAACTTGGATTTTGCCTTCATCTCCTCAATATAGATGTTTTCAAATTCCTTTAACTGAGCTATCTGACGTTCGAAAGAAGCCACATTATTCTGAGCTTCCAGCAGAAGCTCTAAGGCATCATCCTCCTCTCGTTTTCTTAAATCCAGGACAAGATTAAGCGCTTTATCACTCATAGGCTATCTACTTAACCTTTACAAACTGATTGGCTGCAGGCTGTGCGCCTTTGGATGGTGCAGGAGCTGGTGCCTGCCCCTTCTTGACAGTCAGTGCATCAACTCTTTTCTGAGCATCATTGATTAGGATCATGGAGAGCTGTTCAAGCCCCTCTAAAGACTGTTTAAAAGGAACAATCTCCTTCATATCCTGAACTGTAAACTCATCAATAAAAGGCTTAATCATAATGGCCTGATCAATATTAGGATCAGAACCTTTCTGATAGGCTCCAATCTGAATCAGCTCCTTACTCTGAGAATACTGAGATACACACTGCCTTATAGTTCTGGCCATAATCATATGCTCTGCAGTAACAACTGCAGGCATAACACGACTTACAGACTTTTCAATATCAATTGCAGGAAAGTGACCGGAGTCTGCAAGCTGACGGGATAAAACAATATGACCATCCAGAATAGCACGGGCAGAGTCTGCAATTGGATCCTGAAGATCATCGCCTTCAACCAGCACAGTGAAAAAAGCTGTAATAGAGCCCTGGCCTTCGCCACCATTCCCGGCGCGCTCAACTAAGGCAGGCATCTTAGCAAACACAGAAGGAGGATAGCCTTTAGTTGCAGGAGGTTCACCTACAGCCAAGGCAATTTCACGCTGAGCCATAGCATAACGGGTCAGAGAATCAATCATCAGCAGAACATTGTAGCCCTGATCTCTGAAGTACTCGGCAATAGAAAGCGTTGTTTCACATCCCTTAAGACGCATCAGTGGAGATGCATCTGCCGGAGCTGCCACAACCACTGCACGAGCTCGACCTTCCTCACCAAGAATATCATCGATAAACTCTTTAACCTCACGGCTACGCTCTCCTATCAGCCCCACAACTACAACATCTGCATTTGTACCACGGGTCATCATGCCTAAAAGTACTGATTTTCCAACACCTGAACCTGCAAACAGACCAATACGCTGCCCCTGACCTATGGTAAGCATTGAATTTATTGCTTTGATGCCTACATCCAGGGGCTTTTTGATTGGACGTCTGGCCATAGGATTAAGCTTTACAGGATTCCATTTGGTTGCGGTTTCAGCTGTAAGCGGCCCCTTATCATCAATAGGATTACCAAGACCATCAACCACTCTTCCTAAAAGATGAAGCCCATAAGGATAGGAATCAGAACTTGAGATGGGAGTAACCAGATCTCCATTCTGAACATCAATAATATCTGTTGTAGGCATCAGATAGGTAGTTTCACCAGAGAAGCCAACCACTTCAGCTAGCATTGGACCACCGTTGGTATCAATGCGGCATCGCTGGCCTAAGGGAACTTTTATTCCTACTGCTTCCAGGGTAAGGCCTACCACACGAGTAAGTCTTCCAGACAAAACAGGACTCTGCTCGCGATCTGGAAGGCTTACGGACTGAAGACGAGATAAAAGATTACTCATAGTGTCTCCCGTTAAGCCCCAGGCTGAACTTCTGCTGTAACTTCAGCTTCCGCCACAGGATCACTTCCAATAGGAACACCATTTTCATCAACATAGACTCGGTTATTGTTTTCATCAAAGTAATAAAGCTGTCCATCAGGAGACTGATAAACAGGATGACCAAAATCATCAACATAAGGAGCAGGATCATCTGTCAGTGGAGCCTGCTGTTGCATGGTCTGAGCAAGATTATCCTGATCTAAAGCTTCCTGAGGTTCCGCAGGAGTAACCTCTGCAGAAGCAGTTGTCTGAGCCTTGCTCTTTAAGACCTCACTTATATCATTAAGATTTCTTGGGGCCAGAGCTTTCTTAGGCAGTTCATTGTATTCAGGGCAACCATCTATTGATTCACGAAGAGCTGAATCGACACTTGGATAAACCTTTGCAAGGAACTCCTCGAGCAAAGAATCAATTCTGTCGTTGATTCTCCAGTTTATTTCTGAATTATCATTAACAACTCTGATATCTCCGGAAGAAAGTTTGTCTGATTCTTTTAAATCCCAGCCCTGTTCCTTAATATAATCATTGCCTATTGCCGCATTTATAACCGCGTAATCCTCAGGATTCAGATAAATCGAAACACCTTTGGTAGCTGAAGGCAGAATAGAGATAGCCTGCTCAATGCTTTTTTTCAGGAATTCAGCATTTGTATCGATTTCTTTTTTAATAATTACCTTGGCTAATCTTGAAATGATGTAGGCAATTTCATCGGTAACCTCCTTGTCAACCTCACGCAGAGGATTTGCAAGGGAATCAGCTAAAAATCTGAAACGCTCAACCTGTTCTAGAACAACCTTCTGACCAGATTCAAGACCTTCATCATGGCCCTTTTCAAAGCCATCAGCTTTGCCCTGTTCAAGACCGGAGGCATATCCCTCTTCCTTACCGATAGCAAGACCTTCCACATGGCCCTGTTTAAGTCCTTCTGTCTTTCCCTCATCAAAGCCAATCTGATAACCTTCATCATGGCCCTGACTCTTTCCTTCCTCATAAGCATCATTTCTGATTTTTTCTACTTCTTCAAGAGTGATGCTGGTAATACCGCGGGCCGCACGATCAGCAGCCTCTTCCTCTTCTAAAATCTTGTGAGCATCAAGAATAAGCGCAACTTCTTCTAGATAATCATTACGCTTCTTTTCAAGCCGCATGAAGGCACGCTTGCGTTCCACCATCTCGACATTCATACCCAGAGCATTGGTTCCGGTCACGAAATCGTCAGACAGGGTCGGCCAGACTTTAACCTTGTAATTTGAAACCTTAGATGCTGATGTTACAGTAGCAATCTTCTTGTCATAGCGAATATCCACCCTGTTAGGTTTTTCATTCGCTATGTCAGAGGCATTTGCAACATCGCCTTCGGCTGAGGAGGAGTTCTTCTGAAAAAAATCACTCATATTAGAACAGCCTTAGTATTAAACAAAGTCACCACCGCCACCACCACGGTTAAGCATAATGGCACCTGAATCGTTAAGTTTTCTTGCAATTGTAAGAATTTCCTTCTGAGCAGCTTCAACATCAGACAGCTTGGTAGGACCCATAGATGCAAGATCTTCCTTCATAGATGCAGCAGCACGAGAAGACATATTCTTGAAGAATTTCTCTTTGAGGCTGTCATCTGCTCCCTTAAGAGCCTTCTGAAGAACATCAGAAGGAACATCACGCAGCAGAGTCTGAATAGAACGGTCGTCCACACCACTGAGGTTTTCGAATACGAACATAAGATCCTGGATCTGACCACCAATTTCCTTGTCCTGAGACTGAATTGCATTCATCAGCTGAGTCTCGGTTGAGCTGTCTAAGTAGTTCATAATATCGGCAGCACTCTTCAGACCACCAATCTTGGCTGTCTGAGAACCAGCGGCACCAGCGAACTGTTTTTCCATAATTTCGTTCAACTCCTGCAGAGCTGCTGGCTGAACCTCTTCTAAGGTTGCAATACGCATGATAAGGTCAAGTCTTACAGTTTCATTAAACTGAGATAGAATTTCTGCAGACTGTTCTGGCTCAAGGTAGGAAAGCACAATAGTCTGAATCTGAGGATGCTCGTTCTGAATAATGGTTGCCACCTGTCTTGCATCCATCCACTTCAGAGAATCCAGACCACGGGAACCGGTTCCAAGAGAAATCTGCTCGATAAGATTGTTTGCCTTCTCTGACCCCAGAGCTGAAACCAGAGCATGGCGAACAAAGTCTGAATTTCCAAGACCAAGATTTGAATGCTTTGTTACTTCCTTGAGGAAAGCCTTGTGAACAGCATTCACCTGATCCTGAGAAAAAGTTGCCATCTCAGACATTCTGATACCAAGCTTCTGAACCTGTTTAGGCTCAAGGTTCTTGAAAATCTGAGCAGCATCCTCCTCTGATAAGGACAGCATCAGAAGAACAGCCTTGTCCATTCCGGACATACCCTCCAATGCCGTTTTTTCGTCATCAGAGAATTCTAATAGAGCATTCTGACCGCCACCGATGGCTGGCATCGCAGCTGGGGCTGGCGCAGCAGGAACTTTTTCATCTGACATAGTACTACCCTAGTTCTTTTCCTTAAAATCAGCGTTAAGCCATTCTTTAACAACTTCCGCTGTCAGCTGAGGTTCATTGGAAGCAAGTGTTCTGACTGCCTTGAGCAGATCAGCTTCTTTATGAAGGTTAGGAAGTTCAATACCGCCTTCGTTATTGATGGTGTATACCTGATCAGCAAGTTCCTTGTTCTTGGCAATCAGGTTGAAATCGTCATAGCCATCAAGTGCAGACTGAGAATCAAGCTCATCCTGCTCTGCCTCTGATGACATATCCTCCTCGTCCTTGTGCAGCAGATTGTTGAGCAGAGGACGTATCACGAAGATAACCACAATCAGCACAACAATTACAGAACCACCTATACGTACAAGTCTGTAGAAGAATTCCTGCTCATACCAAGGTAGAGGTGGTTTTACATCGCCATGAGGGAAGCAGACAGTTTCAACTTTAACAAAGTCACCGCGAGCTTCATTAAGTCCTAAACCACCGCGAACCAGATCTGCTATCTTATCCAGATCCTGCTGAGAGCGAGGTTCATACTTAACCATACCGTCAGCATCCAACAGTCTGTCATAGTCAACAGCGACAGATACTGTCAGTCGAGAGACAATGTTTGATGGACGCACGGTATGTCTTACAGTTGTATCCACCTCATAGTTACGAACAGCCTCACGGCTTTCCTTACGGTTTGAGGTTGAATCTGAGGAGCTACCTGTACCATCCTTTAACTGCTGAGGAATTGCAGCGTTTGCAGGAGGCTGATTGGATAGAGAGCCAGGCACACCATAAGGATTTTTCTTATCCTCATTGCCGGACTGTTCCTTTAAGGTTTCTGAACGTATCGCCTGAGAGTCAGGATTATACAGCTGAGCTGTTTCTTCCTGAACGGTAGTGTCCAGAGTAACGTCAACTTCAGCAGAATAACGGCCAAGACCAAGCATAGGCATCAGAATTGAATCGAGCTTGTCTCGATATTGAGCTTCACGCATAGTTCTCATTTCAAACTCGCGCTGAATCTTGCTCTCTGGAGTATCGCCCTTGACCTCAGCACTTAACTGACGTCCGTTGTGGTCTGTTACAGTAACGTCCTTTGATAACAGATTATGTACAGAGGAAGCTACCAGGAATCTGATTGAGTTTACATTTTCAGGTGACAGATAAGTATTTGGTTTTAAAGTTACAACAACCGCAGCACTTGGTCTGCTCTTCTCTCTGGCAAAAACATTATCCTTTGGAATTGCCAGAAGAACGGTGGCATGAGAAATACCGTCAATTCGTTCAATGGCTCTTGCAAGCTGAACCTCTCGACTATGCTTGATGCGCTCATTTTCCATTCTCTGGGATACACCAAAGCCAGAGTCGGTCATAATAATCTGATCACCCTCATCAGTTGACTCCTGAGGCAGTGCAATTCCTTTACGCAGCATCTGCTCGGTAATCTCACTATACTCGCTGGCATCAACAATGATGGTGTTATTGTTTGACAGCTTATACTTGAAGCCTTCTGTATCCAGAAAATCAAGCACATTTCCAATTTCCGCAGAGGAATACTGACCAAGTTTTCTTTCTGTATCAGGGGCCTTAGTTGAAGTAGAGGTAAAACTGATTACCGCAAAAATAATACCGGCAACAAAAATAACCAGGAAAACGAGGATTACCAGACGGCGAACCATTTCACCATCTTTGAAAAAGCTTTTTATGGCGGAGTGCTTTTCAGGCAGACTAGTATTAACTGCAGTTCCAGTATCGGTGGACTCCAGCTCAGAGGACGAAGCCTCACTTGCGTCTGTTGTGGTAGGCAGATTACTTCCCTCTTGATTACCTGTACCAGGAGCTACCGGGAATCCATTTTCTGACATATTAGTTCCTCATCATCCAAATATGCACTAAATCTGCATCTGAGATATGGTTCTGTACGCTTCAATCATCTTGTTTCTGATCTGAACTGTCGCATCAAAGGACAGACTTGCCTTCTGAGTTGCAAGCATTACATCAGACAGGGTCACTTTTCTATCCCCCAGATCAAAACGTGTCTGTTTATTGGCGGCGTCGTTCTGGAGGGTATTAACATTTTCAAAAGCTTCATGAAGCATATTGGCAAATGCACCAATATTATCTTTTGTCTGAACCGAATCTGTCTTATCCGATCCGTTCTGACCTGGCACCATTACAGGTGCATTCTCAATCTTTTGCTGTAATGTATCTTTTGTGCCAGTTGATGCAACCTGTAGCGAACGCATATTCTGCTGCATTCTCTGAAGCTGATTTAACATTGTTGGATTTGCTACTAATGGATTGATCATTAAACTCATAGTTTCCTCCTGTCAAAAAACTGACAGACACATAACGCTATGAGTATCTAATCAATTAGCGTGCCAACTTTGAAATCAGGCATCTAAACAGAAACTGCTACTAGTTTAATCGTACTTTCTTTTGAATAAATACAAAAAGAAAAAATATCAAAGAGTTGAGTTAAATCGCATAAATAAACACGCACATAGGAAGGCCGGCAGAATAAGCCGGCCTAAAAAGAAACTTATCAGCTCGAAAAAGGATTAGTATTTGTCAAAAATCTTCTGAATTTCAGCCTTCTTTGAAGTCTTGGTTAGAGCAAGTCTCAAAAGAACTGCAGCCTTCTGTGGCTGAAGATCATCACAGCGCAGAACATTGGCAATATCATAGTCGTCACTTGCTGCAACATAGCCTGTTCCTACACGGGTACTGCGGACAACAATCATCTCAGGATGTCTTGCAATTGCTTCTTTCCAGCTTACACTGTACTCACCGCTGCCTGCACCTGCAATAACAATTCCCTTGTACCCCTTCTGTGCATAGTAGTCAATAACTGAACCGTCGGTGTCAACATTGAAATAAAGCACGGCTACCTTTGGTAGAGTCTTCAGATTTGAAACATTGAACTCTGTATTTACAGTGTGCTTCTTCACAGGCTGACTGTAGAACAGAACATTGTCGTCAATTACATAGCCCATGCTCCCATAATCACCGGAGCTGAAAGCATTTACATTGAAGGTGCTGATCTTGCGTACATCACGGGCACCATAGATTCTGTCAGAGATAACAGCCATAACGCCTTTCCCCTTGGCAGCAGGATTTGAAGCCAGAGCAACAGACTGATGCAGATTTAGAGGGCCATCTGCAGAAATTGCGGTTGCCGGTCTCATAGAGCCGGTTACAACCACAGGTTTATCGGTCTTTAAGGCCAGATTCAGGAAGTAGGCGGTTTCATCAAGAGTATCTGTACCGTGAGTAATTACAAAACCTGAAATAGCAGGATCTTTTGCGAGTTTATTTATGCGGTTGGCAATCTGAAGCCAGATTTCAGAGGTGATATCATCTGAGTTGATATTGCAGATCTGCTCACCGTGCACCTTAGCAACATCCTGAAGTTTTGCTGCCTGAGCTAAAGCCTCAACATTCAGCTGACCAGGCTTGTAGTTGGTTGATTTACCCTCTGCGCCTGTACCGGCAATAGTTCCACCGGTTGCAAGAATAGCAACGGTTGGCAGATTCTTTTTAACTTTCTTCTCTGCTACAGGAGTACTTACTACAGCTGATTCAGCTGTGGTTGCAGTCTGAACCTGAGGCTGAGACTGTTCGGTTGTAGCACAGCCTGTTGTAATAGCTAAAGCAAAAGCTATTGGTAGAATAGCTACACCTTGAAATAGATTTTTTTTCATAAATAAACTCCATAGTTTGTAACAAATTTCCATACCTTAACGGTAAAGAACAGGAAAATCCTCTTTGTACAGCACACATCTGATATTTAGAGGATTTACTTTATTGCTAGCTCCGACTGACGATGATATGTGTCTGATTTTATGATGTTATTTAATTAAAACGACCTGATACTGAAAAATCTCCCCCAAAAAGACCAAATTGAACTGATTAGACGCACAAAATCACTCTGCAGGTGCAGGTACCCCATGAAAGAGGCTGTTCTTTTCAAAACAGAAAGACACAAACAGAGAATATTTCTGCAAAAAAAGCAAAGCTTCAATGCTAGTATAAAATTTATATAAATCAGAATTTATGACAATTTTCATAGATTAGAAAATTGAGGTGTTGCTTACATAAACAATAGATCTTTTATAAATATCTGAATACCCTCTGTTAATTTGACCTATATTTAAATATAGCGAACGAATTTTGTCGGAGTTTAATTTATGCTATTGAATATCGCCTATGTTGTAGCAGGAGTCCTGCTGATATTCTTCATCTACAACATGTTTATAAAAAACAAACCAACCTTCCGAAGCTCATGTATGTTTATTGCAGGCATAATGAGTGTTGCAGCCTGTACCTATATTCTTTCAACTAAAATAGATGAAAGACTTAATGATTCTCTGCATCAGGGGCAGCCTCGCTCAGTATCCTGTATGTTCAACAATCCAGAAGTTAATCCAAAGACTTTCTCTGACGATGTTGGCAGGTATGCAGCTTTATGCAAAGTTGACTATGAAAAGAAGTATGGTGATTCAATCAAGATCCTTCCATCGTATGAGTATTCGTTTATAGATTCAGGTGCATATCTTGATGTTACATTCGATGTAATTGAACTGATTAAAGACAATAAATAGTATTTCAATAGACATTCAGAAAAGCTATCACACTACAGTGATAGCTTTTTTTGGCCTTATATTTTTTTAAATTGAAATTATTCTTTTATTTTCATTCATCAGAAATAAAAAAAAGCTTCCACGTTTTATTGTGAAAGCTCTTTTCGAAAACAGTTTAAATTTAAGGTGTTAACCGCGTTTTAAAACCTTAACACCTTCTTCAGTTGCGTAAAGCACAATATCAGCGCCCTTTGAAGCAAACAGTCCTACGGTTACTACACCAGGGATCTGATTAATCTTCTGCTCTAAGGCCAGAGGATCGGTGATATTAAGGCCATGAACATCAAGGATTTCACAGCCGTTATCGGTAATGCAGTCCTTACGAAGAACAGGCTCACCACCTAATGCTCTCAAAGTTCTTGCGACCTGCTCACGGGCCATAGGAATAATCTCTACAGGCAGAGGGAACTTACCTAAGGTCTCAACCAACTTTGACTTATCTACAATACAGATAAACTTCTTAGCCATTGAAGTCAGGATCTTCTCTCTTGTCAGACAGGCACCACCGCCCTTGATCATATTGAAGTTAGGATCAACCTCATCAGCACCGTCGATATAAACCTCATAAGGCTGTGTTTCGTTAGGATCAACAACATTAACGCCAATTGCTTTTAATGCCTCTGTGGTCTTATTTGATGAGCTTACTGCTGCAGAAACAGGAACCTTATTGATTCCGATCTGCTCAATAAACTTCATAACGGTTGAACCACTACCAACACCTAAAACACTTCCTGATGGAATATAATCTAAGGCAGCTTTAGCCACCATTACCTTCAATTCATCCTGTGTCATACAATTATTCCTTAATGTCTGTAAAAAAAACTTTATTCAACAGTAACTTTAGCAAAACGACGCTTGCCAACCTGCCAGATTGCAGTACCCTTCTCTACAGGAGCATTCTTATCTGTAATAACCTTGCCTTCGCACTTAACAGCATTCTGCTTCAGCATACGCATAGCTTCAGAGGTAGACTCACAAAGACCTGCATCCTTTAACAGATTTGGAATAGTCTGTGAATTTACGGTTACTTCCTGAATATCCTCAGGCAGAGCTCCCTTGGCAAACTGAGATTTGAAGCCTTCAACAGCCTCATTTGCAGCTTCCTCACCGTGGTATCTTGCAACAATTTCACGACCAAGTTCAATCTTGGCATCACGTGGATTCTTACCATTATTCAGGCAGTCATCCTTGATGGCCTTAATTTCATCAACTGTCTTGAATGACAGTAAGTCATAGTATGACCACATCAGGTCGTCAGAAATAGACATGATCTTGCCAAACATCTCTTTAGGAGCCTCGGTGACACCAATGTAGTTGTGCTTTGACTTTGACATTTTCACAACACCGTCAAGGCCAACCAGAAGAGGCATCATCAGTACGCACTGAGGTTCCATGCCTGCGTCCTTCTGCAGCTCACGTCCCATCAGCAGATTGAATTTCTGATCGGTACCGCCAAGCTCAACATCTGCCTTAATAGCAACTGAATCATAGCCCTGAAATAATGGATACAGGAACTCATGAATAGAAATAGGCTGTTTTGCAGCAAAACGCTTGGAGAAATCATCACGCTCCAGCATACGGGCAACTGTAAGCTTAGCTGCAAGCTTAATTGTTCCAGCGGCACCAAGTTTCTCACACCACTCGCTGTTATAGCGGATTTCTGTTAAATCTTTATCCAGAATTTTGAATGCCTGCTCTGCATAGGTCTTTGCATTCTCAAGAATCTGCTCACGAGGAAGTTCTGGACGAGTTGCATTTTTACCAGATGGATCACCGATTGCAGCGGTAAAGTCACCAATGATAAGAACAATCTTGTGGCCAAGTTTCTGGAAGGTACGAAGCTTGTTTAGGATAACGGTGTGTCCTAAATGAATATCAGGAGCAGTTGGATCCATACCCAGTTTGATAACTAACTGTTTACCTGACTCCAGTTTCTTTTTAAGTTCATCTAGAGGAATGATTTCCTCGGCACCACGAGTAATTTCACGTAATGCATTTTCGATATCAGACATCGTATAACCTTTTAATTAAAAACGTTGCAAAATTTGCATAAAAAAAAATATAAGTCGCAATATTTTAATATAATTTGATCATGATCTAAACAGAAAAAAGCACAAATAGGCTTAAAAAAAGCTTAATCACAAGGAAATAACAATGACTGAGCTTTATATAGGTTTGATGTCAGGCACAAGTATTGACGGCATTGACGCTGTTCTGGTGGAATTCGACACAAACAAAAGCAGAATCTTGAATAGTACCAGTGTGGATTATGATGAAGATACCCGCAAACTTCTGCACTCTTTATGTTCACCATCAGACGATGAGATTGAAAAGGCAGGAGTAGCCAGAGTAAAAATTGCCGAGTATGAAGCCAAAGCCGTAAACACACTTCTGGATGAGGCAAAAATCAAGCCTGAAGAGGTTAAGGCAATTGGCTCCCACGGGCAGACTGTAAGACATCGACCTTCAAAAGGATTTTCCCTGCAGCTTGATAACGGAGCGCTTCTCTGTGCGCTTACCGGAATTGATACCGTATGCGATTTCCGCTCAGCTGACATTGCTCATGGAGGAAACGGAGCTCCTTTAACACAGGCATTCCACAGTATGCAGTTCAGAGATGATAAAAAGGTATCAATGGTACTGAATCTCGGAGGCATATCCAACCTGACAGTTGTTGATACAGACGGCAGAATCCTTGAAGCGTTTGATACAGGCCCTGCCAACACTTTGATTGACAGTACCTGCAGAACCCTGCTAAATATTCCCTATGACAAAGATGCTAAATTAGCGTTAAAGGGTAAGGTTATACCTGCACTGCTTGAAAAATATATGCAGTCTCCATACCTGAAACTACAACCGCCAAAATCAACCGGACGAGAGGATTTCGGTCTTGATTTTATTAAGGAGGAACTGCTCTTTGCTACACAGGATGAAACTTTCATCAATGATCTGATAGCGACTCTGAGCGAATTCACGGTAATGGTTAATGTAAATGCCATCAGAATGTGTATGTATCGACATAAAATCTCTGACGCACGACTGGTTCTATGTGGAGGCGGAGCCTATAATCCTTATATAAAGACAGGTCTTGAAAAAAATCTTCAGAAAAACAATGTTTCTGTAATGACAGCAGAAGAGCTTAATGTGAATTCAAAGCTCCTAGAAGCTCACGCCTTTGCCTTCTTTGCATACAAGTTTATGCACAGAGAATGCCTCAGGCTTGGTGACTCCACCGGTGCAAGGGAACCGTCAATTCTAGGCTGTCTGTATCCGGCGGTACATTAAGAGAGTGATATGTTAGCGTTTAAGTTATTTCCTTTTATCCAGGCAATTGTAATCATTCTATGCTTTATTCTGCCTCTAAAAAAGGTAAGTCTAAAGTACAGGATTCTGCTTGCTTTAATCTTTGGACTTGGAAGTCTTAAACAATACATCTATATCTTCTCTGGCGGTGATATGATGGATCCAAAGCTCACAAGGTATCCCGCCATCTTCTTTGACACTATCTATTTCAGCTCCATTTTTCTGTTTCTTCTGACTTTGCTCAGAATGCTCATCAACGGACTGTACAAGCTTTCAAGACTGAATTTTTCAAAATTAATTATTCCTGCTCAATCAACAAGATATGCAGCTCTGTTTCTGCTCATAGCCTGCCTCATCGGAGGACGTGCAGTATTCAATGGTTTTGCGCCTCCTGTTGATAAATTCTATGAAATTTCAGTAAAAGATCTTCCTGCAGAAGCAAACGATCTGCGTATTGTTGAACTTGCAGACCTCCATATTTCTGCACCAACCATACCTTCAGAGATTGAAGATATCGTTGCAAGAGTAAACAAGAATGAGCCAGATCTTATTCTGATTGCAGGAGATTTTGTGGATGGTTCAATTGAAGAACTGGATCACATGACAAAAATTCTCTTCAAGCTCAAAGCAAAATACGGAGTATATGCTGTTTCCGGTAATCATGAGCTTTACTCTGGATATAAAGAATGGATTGATTATTTCGAAAAAGGCGGAATAAAGTTTTTGGAAAATGACAGTACCATTATCAGAAACGAAAATGATGTACCTCTTTTAAATCTTTGCGGAGTTATTGATATCTCAGCAAGCCGTTTTCATCTGCCTGCAGCTGATATTGCTAAAGCAACCGCCAATACAGACAGAAAGCTTCCAACAATTTTCATGTCTCACCAGCCAAAGATTGCAAACCAGCTCAAGGAGATATCCGATCTTACCTTCTGCGGACATACCCATGGCGGACTTATGCCTGGTCTAAAACAGATTGTGGCAAAAGTAAACGGAGGTTACGTCAGTGGACTTTACAATACCGGCAGACAGAGAGTAATAGTATCTAACGGCACCAGAATATGGGCAGGAGCTCCTCTAAGACTTCACGACCCATCACAGATTATTTATGTGACACTTAAACAGTAGAGTTCACGCTATCTCACATTTCCTTTGATTTCAGTCACCTATAATTCAAGATAGTGTTGTGCATCTGAGAGGATTGAGAGATGTTGAAGGATTCGTTAGAAGCTGCGCTCGATTCGACACTTAAAGTGTCTGATATTGCCTATGTAAAAAATCAGGCCGATGAATATATATTCAGAAAGGTTGTAACAACCTCCCGCTTTACCTCAGTTCTTATCCTCCTTGATACAAAGTTAAATCCAGACACAGCTTTTTTCGGCGAAGGTTTTCAGATGCTGTCACAGATGACTGGAACCTTTGCAAATCCTGTAAATATCGGAAGATGCATGGACGATTTGTCGCCTTACTCTCACTATCCGGTTGAGGACTATAGAACTGTATACAATATGCTTCTTCTGAAAAAAGAGAGTATGTGGACGCTACTTGGATTTACAAGCTGCAATAAATACACGGGCTTTTTTAGAATCTTTAACGATGGAACACTGCATGTCTGTATGTCTCTGGAAGGACAGCTCTTTAACTCAGGAGACATCATCAATACCGAAACTTTCGTCATAATGGAAGGAACCGACAAACAGCAGCTTTTAGAGAAATTTGCTAAGCTGATTTCCAAACACCACCCTCCTCTGAAAATCAAGGAACGCCCATGCACATGGTGCTCATGGTATGCATACTATGATCATGTCAGAGACTCAGACATCATTGAAAATGCGGATAAATCAGGAGAACTTGATTTTATTGATCACATTCAGATTGATGATGGCTACGAAAGTCACATGGGAGACTGGCTTGAGTACTCAGATAGTTTTTCAAAAGGCCTTGATGACTGCATAGCCAAAATAGCGGAAAAAGGAAAAAGACCTTCCATCTGGGTAGCTCCGTTCATCGTCAGTGGAGAATCGGATATTGTAAAAAATCATTCCGACTGGCTTGCAACCGATATGGACGGAAATCTGATTCCGGCAGGTTATCTTACATATGGAGGATGGCGTGATCTTCCATGGTATGTACTGGATTTTTCAAATGAGGAAGTTGTAAATCATATCCACAATATATTTAATTTCTTTGTCAAAAAACTCAGGATCAGATACTTTAAGTTAGATGCCTGCTACTGGGGAGCAATAAAGGGATACCTGTTCAGAGGAAATATCTCAAGAATAGAAAACTACAGACGAGGAATCAAGGCAATCCTGGATGCAATCGGAGATGATGCGATTCTTTTAGGCTGCAATGCCCCTATCTGGCCTTCACTAGGACTTTTCCATACCATGAGGATCTCAGATGATACAGAGAGGAATCATTACAGAACAGTTCAGAAGGCAAAAGAAACCTTTAACCGACTCTGGATGAACAATCATCTGTGGATAAACGACCCAGATGCCCTCTGCATCAAAGATCTAGATGGACAGCATATTGAAGCAAATGACGTACATCTTCAGATTGCGACCGTACTCATCTGCGGAGGAGTTGTCACCGTCGGTGACAGATTAACAGACTACAGCAAGGAAGATCAAGCTCTTCTCAGGAGAATCAAAGACTATACATATTATGTCAAAGAAGTCACCGCTGATGAGGATTACTCCACATTTACACTTAATCTTAAGAGCAGAAAAGAACGTATAAAAATTTATATCAACTGGACAGAGGCAAATCAGACGATTCTTATAGGACAGAATTCAGTTAACTTTATGAATAACGAACCTCTGTCCTCAGAATATATACTGCCGCCTACAGATACACTCATTGTTATTGAGCATTAAGGATAGACTCAGGATCTTTATTCATGGTTAAGGCTTTCAGACCTTTTAGGGCCATAAGAGTAGTCTGAAGCCTAATCTCTTCTCTATCTCCTTTAAAGTGGAAACAGTGAGCATAGGCTTTTTGCCCTTTTTTCATGAGCCCCATCCAGACTGTACCAACAGGTTTCTGCTCTGAACCGCCATCAGGACCAGCGATACCAGTAACAGATACTCCTATAGTGGCAAGAGATGAATGCTTAAGAGCCCCCTCAACCATCTGAACAGCAGTCTCTTCACTCACAGCACCAACACTTTTAAGAGTATCCTCTTTAACTTCTAAAAGCTCCATCTTTGACTCATTTGAATAGGTTATAAAACCTCTGTCAAACCAGCCTGAGCTACCAGGTATTTCAACAATTGATGCTCCGATAAAACCTGCGGTTAAAGATTCTGCAGTAACGTATATTTCACCATATTCAGCTGATAGGGATTCAAATTCCCTGGCAGTATTAGTGATTTCTTTTAATAAGGATTCTTTCATGATTGCCAATAATCTTGTTAATTAGGTTCTAGAAAAGCACAGAATTGAAGTCATTCTATACGAAAATATTTCTTATATAAATAATCAACGAAAAGAGTTTTCAAAAAGAAGCAGGTGATTCTATCTAGGTCTTCTTAAGCCGGTTTTGGCTCCCATGCCATAAGCTTCACGAGCTTTCATGCTAGCTACATGAGGTGCAGCAGGAGATGACTGAGCAGGAGCGGTCTTAGGCTGTTCAGGAGCAGTCTTTGCTGGAGCCTGTGAGGCTGCAGCCTTAACCTTATCAAGAGATGGAGTCTGATTTTCTGCAGCTTTTGCCTTAGCAGCAATTTCAGCAGCAGCTACCTTAGCAGATAAATTATGAACCTTAGCCAGCATCTCAACTTCGTACTGAGGAAGATTGGTTTTTGCAATAACCTCTTCAATTGACATTCCTTCAGCTAAAAGTCTTTTTGCAAGAATAATTGGCTGATTCTCTACTGAATTATTCTGAATTTCCTTCTTCTGCTGTTCAACCTTTACAGACAGATTATCAAATGAGGTATTGATAACTTTCTGCTTATCAACTAAATCCTGCTGAGACGAGGTTAAATACTGCAGAGACATATCTGAAGCCTTAATCTTTCTTTCCAAAGCTTCAATAGAAGTAGAATATTTTGCAGACTGCTCCTCAAGAGATTTCAGAGCATTATCAACAGATTCTTTTAATAAAAGATTTTCTTTTTCTAGCGCACCGCAACGACGGGAGGTAATTACAAAAGAGATAAGGATAAATAGCAGCAGGACAACAGCTGTACTAATAGCGGCTATAAGAGTTACATCTAAATATGTCTGCATAAAATCTCTGTACGTAATTAATCTTTATCTAACTGTAATATAGCACTTTTTTAAAAATCTCACAAAATTTAAGGAATTTATATTGTGATTTTCGTCTTAACTTGTGCAATATTTTCTGCTTTTTTCGCATATAAATCAGAGGAAACAGGTAAAAAAGACCAGTTAACCACGCAACCGTTGCATGAAAATAACTATGCGTTTCAGAACCAAACTTTTTATATTACAAATACACCTGAAGAAACAAAAGCTGCATTATGTTTTTCAAATCCGATATGAGGATAGTATTCCTCAGACTGTGGAGCTGCCAGAAGAATAATCTTAGCGTTGTTATGGATATTATCTTTTGTTATCTGCAGCAGTTTTTTGCCAATACCTTTTTTCTGATAGTTACCACGTACCGCAAGATCACTTACATAACAGCAGTACGCAAAATCAGTGACGGAACGGGCAATACCAACCAATTCATTTCCATCCCATGCTGTAACGGTAAGCGAGGCTTTTTTTAGCATCTGCTCGATTCTGTCGTAATCATTTAAAGGACGACGGTCCTTAAGCGAGGTCGAGCTTATAAGATCTACATAGGATTCAACACTAATTAGTTTTTTAGTGGTATAGGTCAGTTCCATAAAAACTCCAGTTTGTTAACAACAAATTATTATATGACTCTCGATGTTAGTTTTATTACCAAGGACAATACCAATCAGCGGAACGCACATTTCATCGCAACGGTATTGTTCTCGCAATATCAGAGAATTTCTTTGCGCAAAAGCACCTCTATAGTTAGCTTGGACAAAATCTCTTAAAAAAAAGACTTTCATCCCAAGATGTTTTCTACTCAAAAGCATTATCATACTTATCCTGATTTTGATTTGCAGAATTCTCTTGAATATAGGAAAGATTCTTTAAATACTCGGTATAGGTATAGGATTCAGTCCAGCCTCGGCTTTTGACTAACTGATAGGTCTTTCCGTCTGCCTGTCTTTTGATATCAAGACTTCCCTTCTCCAAAGCAAGCTCAGTTTCAAGCATCTCATCAGAATAATTCAGATAAACCAGCATACCGTTATTGGCTTTTATGCAGTTATCGTATTTTTTTGAAGTTGTTTTTCTGAACCATTCAGACCATTTCAATGGCAGGATATTTTGCTGAAAATTACTGATAAAAGAGGAAACAAATAACTCCTTTTCTTCCTTGTCAGCAAAGCTCACTCTGATTTCTATAATCTCACCAATTTCATTTACATAAAGTTTCATATTACTGACTGAATCTGTTGGATAAACTGACCCTTTTAGGGTATTTATACGGAAACAGTCATCACTGGTCATGGAATTATAAAGAGCTCTTAAATTATCGCTTGAATGCAACTCCGAAGAATATAGATCGTGAGTGCTGCGATCATAAACAACACAGTTTTGTTTTTTATTCTGCAGAAAGTAGTAGGATACAGGAATAAAATCCTTCTTCTCACTGATTAGAGGGATATTTTTGTTTGAAATGACCCTGTTAGCAATTGCTGACTTAGCATCTGTTCCAAGGACAAATCCGAATACAGATATAGAGTCTCCTTCTGTATTCTGCCACTCTGCAGCAACTGATTCGTAGTAACTTTTATTTTCGATCTTCTGGTTGTAAGCAATCCAAATATAAAAAACAAAGACAAGAACCAAAACAGTTAAACAGATATTAACAAATCTTTTTAGTCCGTCGTCTTTGCTTAATCTGCTCATAATTATCTCTTTGCGTTATGCCTGTTCTTTCAATAACACTTATAATATATCAGATCAAAACAGAAGAGCTCCTGCAAGGATGCCATCATAAGAGCAAACATGCTACCTCATTATCAAAAATTTGAGTCATGTAACTTTAATCATATAGAGTAAAATTACACATTTTCGGAGTTTGATTATTTGTCGAAAGGACTTCCAATTTCGACGTCAGGTAATAAAAAGATTATTGAGTAAAAAAAAACAATGGCGAGAGCATTAACATTAACACAGCTTAAGAATAAAAATGATGTAACTCGTACTGAGATCATGCGTATGGTCTGGAATATGAGTATTCCTGCCATTCTCTCTCAGATTACCTTCATTGCCATGCAGTACATCGATGCGGCTATGGTAGGTAGTTTAGGTGCCCAGGCTTCTGCTTCAGTAGGTCTTGTAAGTTCTGCAAGCTGGCTTCTTTTTGGAATTACCATGGCAAGTACCGTGGGATTCTCTATTCTCGTCGGACAGAGACTCGGAGCAGGAGAACTTGATAAAGCCCGTTCACTGATGCACCAGTCCTTTATAGTTAATGTAATTGTTGCTGTAGCTGTTGTATTCTTTGGACTCATGATAAGCAACAGTGTTCCCCTCTGGATGGGAGGAAACGAAAGCATTGCTGGTGATTCTGCCTCCTATTTCATGATCCTGGTATTCAGCATTCCATTTTTTCTGATGAGAGTTCTTTCAAGCTCACTGGTCCAGGCTACAGGAAATATGAAGATACCTAGTGCGGTAAGTGCAGCAACATGTCTTTTGGATATCTTCTGGAATTTCTTTTTTATATTTCCTTCCAGAACATACGATTTATCTTTTATGGAACTATATGTCCCTGGTTTTGGTTTCGGAGTACCAGGAGCAGCATTGGGAACAGTTGTCGCAGAATGTATCACCTCAGTAACCATTGTCTATTATCTTTTGAGAAAGTCTGAACTAAAACTTGTTCCTGGCGAGAAATGGAAATTCTGTGCAGCCGACGTTATAAACGCACTAAAGCTAGGAATTCCGGTTGGAATAGAAAATGGAGTCATGACAGCTGCTATGGTTGCTACTACCAGAATTATAGCTCCATTAGGAAACGTCGCCCTTGCTGCCAATATCTTTGCAATCGAAGCTGAAGGTTTATGTTATATGCCAGGCTATGGAATTGCCTCAGCAATATCCCCTATTATCAGTCAGTGCATTGGAGCCAAAAGATACGATCTTGTAAAAAGATGTTCAAAATACGGAATTATTCTCGGTGCCATGGTAATGGGACTTTGTGGAATAGTAATGTATTTCATCTGTCCTGCAATTTTTATGATATTTACCCCCGATCATGCTGTAAGAGAACTTGGTGTAAAAATTCTTCGAATTGAGATGCTTGCAGAACCAATGTTCGGTGTATCTATTGTTGCAGCTGCAGTCCTGAGAGGTGCAGGTGATACACTGATACCAAGTATTCTTAATGCAATCAGTATCTGGGGGATCAGAATTTCCTTATGTCTGATACTTGTTCCAACTTATGGTCTGACAGGTGCATGGATAGCAATGTGTATTGAATTATGCTGCAGAGGAACGCTGCTCCTTATAAGATACCTATATTCTCCATGGAAAAAACAGGCACAGAAAATCGCAGCCTAACAAATTGACTCTCCCACGACTGAAGTCGATGGGATTCCTGTTTCATAGACCACAGCATAGAGAACTACGTCTTACACGATCTCTTGGAGAATTGCTCCTCCAGCTTTTCAGCACAGGCTTAAATTTCCGTATGCCCTACGGTATTGTCAGTATTTCAGGC